>CALGGV010000301.1 GCA_937915725.1 uncultured Selenomonadales bacterium | reverse complement strand
AAGGGCGCGTTGTCAACTTCAAAAATACCGTTATCATTATGACAAGTAATTTGGGCTCGCAGGAAATTTTACAGAGGGCTAAAATCGGCTTTATTACCAACAAAGATTTTCAAGAGGCTGAAACTGTTATTAAGGATATGCTGAAAAATTATTTCCGCCCGGAATTTCTTAACCGCGTCGATGATATTGTTGTATTTAAATCTTTAGCGAAGGAACAAGTTAAAGCCATTGCCGAAATTTTGTTGAAAAATCTTAACGCACGCCTTGAAAAGCAAACGAATATTACTTTGACTTGGACAGATAAAGCGGTTGAGGCGTTGGCGTCGAAAGGCTTTGATCCGAATTTTGGAGCGCGTCCACTTCGTAGGCTTTTAACTCATACTGTCGAAACTGAACTTAGCAAAAAAATTATCGCCGCTGAAATTAAGGACGGCGATACAGTCGAATTGGATTTTGACGGCAAGAATTTTACATTTGCCCCAAAAATTTCACTTGAAAAATAAATTGTAAATAATTTTAATTTTCTTCCCTGCGCGAGCGGGGATTTTTTTGTTTATTAAAATTTGATAAAAATGATTACCAGATTAAAAACTTGCCTGTTAGTAGGATTGTTAATTTCGGCGATTAACTTTTCGCCGTCAAAGGCAGCGGCAGATAATTTAAATTTTAATTTTTTTGCTGATACTTGTACTGATTTTCATTACAATACTGCAAAATTTGCGGTAGGGTGTTCAATCTCGGAATATCAGTAGCAGGACACATTAGAGGCGAACACCATAAATGGCTTATTCATAAGTACTACGAAGAAATTTAAATCTGTAATTTTAAATCAAAAAAAATTAAACCGTCGAAAAAAATCGGCGGGCTTTTTTATTGAAACAGTCATAATTTTTGAAATGTGCATATAATTAATTGAAAGAATTTCAAAATGCCCGTCTGTGCGCCGGGTGATTTTTATTTGGGAAATTTTTAATCCCTATTCAAAAATTTGTTGTAAAATAATAATTAATGATAAAATATCTTTTGCATAAGCAATTAATCAATTTCAAATTCCAAATTAGCGGCAGGAGGATTTATATTTAAATGTTCAAAAAATGTACAGTAAAAAATTCTGACAGTGAAAAAATTTTTCAGCTTGAAATTGCGGATACTTTTTTAAAAAGATTTTTGGGATTAATGGGCAGAAAAAAAATCCCTGAAGGACAGGGACTTTTAATTTTGCCGTGTAATAGTATTCATATGATGTTTATGAGATTTTCAATCGACGCAGTTTACATTGACGAAAATTTTGTAGTGAAAAAAATTGTAAGGGATTTAACGCCGTGGCTTGGAATGTCAATTTGTACCGGA
The DNA here is from genome assembly GCA_937915725.1 of uncultured Selenomonadales bacterium. Taxonomy (GTDB): domain Bacteria; phylum Bacillota; class Negativicutes; order Selenomonadales; family Selenomonadaceae; genus Quinella. The sequence goes on along the minus strand of CALGGV010000301.1, from coordinate 15,830 downwards.
GCACACGCAGTAATAGAATTACCGGCGGGCGAGGCTGACAGATTAAATTTTCAAATTGGCAGTAAAATAATTTTTTAGTAAATACCTTCAGCATTTGCATAATAAAAGCCATTGCGTCCATTTTTCTTGACGTAGTAAAGGGCTTTATCTGCGGCTTGAAAAATTTGCTCATATTCTACGCCGTCTTGTGGAACTATTGCAACTCCAACGCTTGCAGTTACGCCGGGATAAATATTATCAATGACTAAATCCAGTGCAACTTGTTTAATATCCCGCGCCTTTCGATTCACAATTTCAATATTTGGCAAGTTGTCAATAATTACAACAAATTCATCGCCGCCGAATCTGCCTATGCAGTCATTTGGGCGGAATTTTTTTCTAAGATTTTTAGAAAACTCAAGTAAAACTTTATCGCCGAATTGGTGCCCGTAAGTGTCATTTGCCTCTTTGAAGTGGTCTAAATCGATTATATACAGTGCCATAATTGTATCATTATCCGGAATATCTTTGAAACTTTGTAATTTCATTCTGCCAATTTGTTCAGTTGTGGCTTTATTGTAAAGTTTTGTAAGCGGATCCAATTCAGATTCAAGTTGGTAAGCGTCGCGGGCTGAACGAATTTTATTAAAAGCCGCTGCCATTTGTCCAAATTCATCATCAGAATTAATTTCAATTTTATCAATTTTGCCATTGCCGGAAATAATTTTATCTGCGGCACTTGTAATTTGAATAATTGGTCTTGTAACTCTTAATGAGAGCATGTACGCTACAACAAAAACCAAAATCAAAATTGCCATACCTAAAACGACAGAGTTAAAAATTCCACGGTAAACTTGTTCCAAAATTAAATGGTAAGGTTGAATTGTAACAATAATCCAATTTGTGCGTTCATTTATAGAATAACTTGCAAGTACTTCTTGCCCGTCAATTCTGGTTTTTATAGTACTTGATTCATTTTTTACTATGTCAGCGATATATTTGTATCGCCCGTTTTCCTCAGATTCCATTTCAATATTAAAACTTGGTTCATCTGAATGCGCAATGGTTTTTCCTACTCGGTCTATTACGATTATAGAATTGTCGTCTGTGTCATATTCTTGAATAAAATCCTGTAAAACCGTAAGGTTAAAGTTTCGCTGTACCATACCTATTGGGTGATTTAATTTATCTTTTACGGGGACTTCTAAAACAACAATTCTTTTGCCGGTTGAACGGCTAATTAAAATATCTGAAACGAAACTTCGCCCGCTCATTGCCTCATGGAAATGTTGACGCCCGCTTAAATTTACCAAAGGTTGTCCGTCTGTCCTAACAATTTGTTGAGCATCTGCCCCAGTCAACGCGGTTAAATTTCTATCATGAAAAATTGTATTTGTATCGTAAAGTAAATTTCTAACGTCATCCAAACGCTTGGGATTAGGATCTTCTAAGCAACGAATTACCATTGGATTTAATGCAAGGGATCTTAATACGTGAAAATTTTTTTCGCAAAGCTCGGTTACGTACTGTGAAACAATAGAATTTTTTAGCAAACTGGTTTTTTCTGCATTTACTTCTAGTTCTTCAGTCATATTGACCGCGCTGACCATAGTTACAATAATTAGCGGCAACGCGCCCATAAGGATAAGGAGTACGAAAAGTTTATTTCTGATGCTCCTTGTAATTGACATTTAATTTTGTGCGACAAAATTTTTTCTGACGCCGCACTTTCACTCCTCTCTAATAATTTTTTAACAATTATAATGTAGATTTGGTAAAATCTCAATAAAAAAAATTAAGTTTTGTCCTACATTTTTTCTTAAAAATTTTTTTACAAAAAAATAAAGCCGAACCAAAGACAGTTCGGCTAAGAAATTTTTTGAGCGATTATAAAATTTTACAGATTAAACATTTACGCCGTAATTTTTGCCGAGTGCCGCCAAGCCGCCGCTCCAGCCGCTGCCTATTGCATTAAATTTCCATTCGCCGTTATGGCGATAAATTTCGCCGACAACAACTGCCGTTTCAACTGAAAAATCTTCGCCCAAATCGTAACGAATTAATTCTTGTTGAGTTACATCGTCAACAACGCGAATATAAGCATTTGAAACTTGTCCAAAAGTTTGCTTGCGCGTTTCGGCGTCGTAAATTGTAACCGTGAAATCGATTTTTTCGATATTTGCGGGAACTTTTTCAAGATCGATTTTAATTTCTTCGTCGTCGCCTTCGCCCGCGCCTGTCAAATTATCGCCCATATGTTCGACGGAGCCGCTTTTGTGTTTCAAATTGTTGTAAAAAACAAAATCTTCATCGCTTGTAACTTTGCCGTTTGCGCCGAGCAAGAATGCTGCCGCGTCCAAATCGAAGTCAAAGCCGCCGTCATATTTGTTTGTGTCCCAGCCCAAGCCGATTAAAATTTTTTTCAAGCTCGGATTTCCCTTTGTCAAGTCAACTTTCTGACCTTTTCTTAAACTTACAGCCATTTTTAAAACTTCCTTTCAGTAAGTTTTTAGGGACTAGGATATAGTGATAGGGATTAGTAAAAATTCCCTAGCCCTTAGCCCCTAGTCCTTATTTACGTCCGACAGTCCAACGCAATCCCCAATCAAAATCTTCATCCATTTCTTGAGAATCGTGATAGAATCGAACGATTTTTTCAACGCTAAAAGTTTCTCCAACATTTTCAAGAAGTGCTATTGCACAAGTTCTTTTTTCGGAGCCGTATTCATCCATACGCACAATTAATTCAGGGCTGCCGGGACATTTTACAGTAACAACGGCGTTTGCGCCTTCCCAATTTGCCGCGCCCTCATAAATGAAAGTGAAAATTAAAATTCGCTGGATTTTATTAACGAATTTACCATTGATACGCAAAGTTTCTCCGGTTTCAGATTCTCCGGTTCTGTCGTCGCCGTCAAGTGAAATGTAAGGCGGATTAGTCAAACTGCCAAAAAGATTTCCCAACGCTTGAACTGCGCCTGCGCGCCCGTCTTTCAACTCAAAAAGACACGCTAAATCTAAATCGATAGAATTATTTAAAAATTGGCTGAAAAAACCGGTATTTTTTTGCGGTTGACGCCAATTTAGATTAATGACAATTTCGCCCAAATTTGCGCCGCGCTTTATCAGATTAACTCTTTGTCCTTTGCGCAGTTCAATTTTTTTCGGCTCGGCGCGGCGTTCAGTGGTTGTAGTAATTTTTTTCGATTGTTCAGTATTTTTACGCGTGGAATTAATTTTTGGCGGTGGAGGCGGAGGAGGTGGAGCCGTCATTTCGTCAGAAACTTCAATTCCAAAATCATTGCAAAGAGCGGCAAGCCCGCCCTTGTAACCTGCGCCGGTTGCGTTAAATTTCCACGCGCCTTTATAGCGGTAAATTTCGCCCAAAACTATTGCAGTTTCAACGGTAAATTGTTCCGGTCTGAAAGTTGCAATTTCTGTACCGTAAAAATCCTGCAATTTTAAAACTGCGCCGCTAATTTTGCTGAAATTTTGTTTGCGCTGTTCAGCCTCATAAATTGTAGCAGTTATTGAAATTTTTTCAATATGGCGTGGAAGTTTTGTTAAGTCAATTTCCACAGAATCGTCATCATTATGAGTTACACTGCCGGAAACATGGCGCGGGTTCCCATAAAAGACAAAATCTTCATCGCCTGCAACTTTGCCGTTATTTTGGAGCAAAAAAGCCGCTGTGTCAATATCGACTGCGCCGGAGTTTCTTTCAAAAATTATTTTTATCAAATTTTCATTAAGCTGAATTTTTTGTCCCTTTCGTAATTCCAATTTTAAAATCTCCTTTCAGCCGATTTTTTGTAATTTCAAAATATTAACCGCGCCGAATTTGGCAAATTAATTTTTCTGATTATCGCGTACTGCGCGTTCAATATCACGTTTGGCGGATTTTTCGGCAAGTGCGGCGCGTTTATCGTAATTATGCTTACCGCTTGCAAGTGCCAATTCCATTTTGGCTTTGCCGTTTTTAAAATAAATTTTTAGCGGGATTAAAGTAAAACCTTTTTCACGAGTTTTGCCGAAAAGTTTTAAAATTTCTTTCTTGTGCATTAAAAGTTTACGGCGTCTCAAAGGATCGTGATTAAAAATATTTCCCTGTTCATAAGGGCTGATGTGCATATGTTCAACAAAAATTTCGCCGTTTTTAACTTCGGCGTAACTGTCCTTTAAATTTGCTCTGCCGGCGCACAAACTTTTTACTTCAGTGCCTTTAAGTTCAATTCCCGCCTCGTAAGTTTCGTGAATAAAATAATCATGGCGGGCTTTTCGATTTTCGCACGCTATTTTTATACCTTTAGCTTTTGGCAAAAAAATTTCTCCTTTCAATTAAAATTTAAAATGAAGATTGAATTATTAACGCCAAATAGTTATCCATTTCGTCGTCCCAGCGGATATTATAGGCGCGCGCAGGAGTTTCAACTCCCCAATAATTATCTAAAATTACGTCGATATATTCGTTGCCGCTTTTAGAAAGTTTTTGAACGGGGCAACCCTTGCACGGTGCGTCTAAGCCGTGAAATCTTTTGTAACATTTTTGGTCGTTTGTGGAATTCATTAAAGTTTGACGAATGGTATTGTTAAAATAAATTGGCTCGTAAGTATCCTTGTCAACGACGTAAATAAATTCCTGCATATGGTCTAAAATATTTTGCAAATGGATACTCATTTTTTCTGAAACATTATCATTTTCACGATTGAACAAAATATTTCCCAAAAGTACTGAAAAAATATTGATTTTGGTAAATTCTTCTTGAGAAAAAATATATGAAGAACTTGAAGTTTCAAAACAAACATTGCCTACAATATCGCTACCATGAGAAATTTGTGAATATACAAAAGAGCCGATTTTCAAAGTTGAAAAAACTTCTGTGTATTCGGGGTATCTGTCATAGGTATTTTCGCAGATTGACAAAACGCCGTAAGCTGTCGGGTGGTAATTTGAATCTACGATGGAGCAGTAAGCATTTGTATAATCGCCGTATTTTTCCATATGATCTTTGGAACTGTGCGAAAAACCATTTGGGCTAAGCCATTCATAAGCAACCACATAATGATTTGAACTTTTGTTAAATTTTGCAACTGCAACTCTATCAAGATTAAATTGTTTGCCGAACATTCCCAAACAAACTGAAATTGTCATATCTGCGTTTTGCGTTTCGTACAGCAGATTTAAAATAAATTCCAGCATATTATCTTCAAATGCTTTTTGGCGAATATCTTCAGCGTGTTTGGGGTCTCGCGCAGATTCTACAGAAAAATTTCTTCCAATTAATCCCATATGATAAATCGAATAGCGATTTTTGCCGCGTGATTTTGATTCATAAAGTGCGCGGTCGGCGCGTTTAAAAAGTTCAGTGTAAGTTGTACCGTGTTCAGGGTAAAGCGCAATTCCAATGCTAACAGAAAAAGGCAAGCTGTCATTATTATTTGTATAGTTGCGATTTAAATTTTGCAAAAGTTCGGTACAGCGTCTTTCCAAAACATCTTGCGAAGGCATATCACAAAAAAGCACAACAAATTCATCGCCGCCAATTCTACCGACAATATCTTTTTGGCGAAAAACTCCACGAATTGCATTGCCCATATCAGTTAAAACGCCGTCGCCGAAAAGATGCCCAAAAGAATCATTAATTGCCTTAAAGCCGTCCGCGTCGATAATTATAAAAGCCGGCGGTAAATCTGTAGCCGTCAATTTGGAAAGATAGCGTTCAATATTTCTTTGAGTGGCAACTTTATTTAAAAATCCCGTTAAAACGTCGTGTTCGGCTGAATGTTGAAGTTCCATTTGCCAAAGTTGCTTGACGTTGATATTACAAATGCAACCGAATCCAATAGCCGGACCGTTATCATCAAAGTAAAGTAACAGCCGAAATTCCGCCCACAAATAGCCTCTATCGCCTTTGCCGCGCAGACGAACTTTACTGCTAAAATATTTTGAATCATTGCGAGTTTGTTGCAACCAAAACATTTCGTCAAAAAATTTTTCAAATTTCCCGCCGTCTTCCGGGTGTACAAAATTTCCGCCAAAAAAAACAGTTGACGCAGGGCTGACAATTTGCGGTAAATCGTAGTCGGAAGTTTCTACCGACCCTACAAATTCCATTATGTCATCTGCGATAGTCCACTTGAAATAAATTATATTTTCGACGTCATTTAAAGTGCGATATATTTCCGTGTCAAACTTTGTTGGTATTTCAAATTTTGAGTCGGTCATGCAAATGCGACAGAATCCTGCCGCTACACCTCCTTAAAAAAATTTTTTTCGTTTTAATTTTAGCGTATTTTACCAAATACCAAGAATTTTATGCAACTGAAATTTATATTTTTTTCATTTCGCCAAAATCTTAAACTCTAAATTGTTTGACAATATCTTTATTCAAGTATATAATTTCTTCTACTATTTATATTTTGAAGGTATTTTATTGCTTACTTCAAAATTTTTTTTTTCAAATTAGGGAGTGACAGCTTTTGTTTAATCCTAACAAAGTGACCAAAGGAACCCGTTATAGTTACGCAAGAATCAAGGAAGTTATGGAAATGCCACACCTTCTTGACATTCAGCGCAATTCTTATAAATGGTTTCTTGAGGAAGGTCTTAAAGAAATTTTGGAAGATATTTCGCCTATCTCCATTGCCACAGGTAATTTGAAACTTTTCTTTAAAGACCCCGTGCTAGGCAAGCCCAAATATTCGCTCGAAGAATGCAAAGAACGTGACAGCACATATTCTGCGCCTATTCGTGTAAAAGTTCAACTCGTAAATCATGAACTCGGAGATGTCAAAGAGCAAGAGGTTTTCATGGGGGACTTCCCGCTGATGACGGAGACTGGAACTTTTATTATTAATGGGGCGGAGAGGGTCATTGTTTCGCAGCTGGTTCGCAGCCCGGGGGTTTATTATGATTCGACGGTGGATCAGACCGGCAAGAAGATTTTTACTGCTACGCTTATTCCTAATCGTGGCGCGTGGATTGAACTTGAAACGGAGCCTGGCGATAAAATTCGTGTGCGTATCGATAGGACTCGCAAAATGCCAGTTACCTACTTTTTGCGCGCACTCGGTTTTGAATCCGACGATGATATTTTAGCTCTTTTCGATTACAACCACTTCATTAAAGACGAACTCGAACGCGAAGATCCCGCTTTTAAATCTAGAGAAAAAGCCCTTGAGGAAGTTTATAAACATATCAGACCCAATGAGCCTACTACTTCTGTTGATAACTGTATTCAACTTATTAATTCCCTCTTCTTCGACCCTAAACGTTACGATTTAGCCGCCGTCGGTAGATTTAAAATTAATAAAAAATTGGGGCTCTCCAGCCGTTTAATCGATAAAACTCTCGCTCAGGATATTGTCAATAATTCCACCGGCGAAATTGTTATCCCTCAAGGTACTTTCTTATCTCAAGATATTTTCTTTAACTTCTTCGGTGCTAAACGCTTGCTTATCAATCAAGAATTGGCTGAAGATTTCACTGTTGACGGCAAAATTATTGTCCCTGCTAATCATAAACTTTCCAATGAAGATGTGGAAAATATTTTAAAATTTGAGCGTTGGAAAGTTAAACTTAAAAATGATGTTTGCGATTCTTTGAGCGGCGAAGTGATTATTCCTGCCGGTACTCTTATTGATGAAAATTTTGTTTCTAAATTGGATCAGCAACGGGAGGCTGATATTTTTAAAATTGTTCCCGATGAAGTGCACGGCGGTTATATTAATCCTATTCCTGTTAAAGTTCAAAATGACAATGAAATTTTAACTATGCTTTGCGCCCCCAATATTTCTAATCGCACTATTGCTATTTCGGATATTGTGGCTAGTATTGGTTATCTGCTTGATTTAATGGCGGGTGTTGGCAAGATTGATGATATTGATCATTTGGGCAACCGCCGCGTTCGCTCTGTTGGGGAACTTCTTCAAAATCAATTTCGTATCGGTTTAGCTAGGATGGAGCGCGTTGTTCGTGACAGAATGACTACTCAAGACAGCGATATTATTACTCCTCAACTGCTTATTAATATTAAGCCTGTTATTGCGGCTATGAAGGAATTTTTTGGTTCTTCACAACTTAGCCAATTTATGGATCAGCATAATCCGCTTTCTGAACTTACTCACAAGCGCAGGTTATCTGCATTGGGTCCGGGCGGTTTATCCCGTGAACGCGCTGGCTTTGAAGTTCGTGATGTTCACAATTCCCACTATGGCAGAATGTGTCCTATTGAAACGCCTGAAGGTCCCAATATCGGTTTAATTGGCTCCCTTGCCAATTTCGCCAGAATTGACCAATACGGCTTTGTTGAAACTCCTTATCGCAGAGTTTCTAACAATCACGTTTCTGATTCTGTCGTTTATATGACTGCTGATGAAGAAGAATTGCACGTCATCGCTCAGGCTAATGAACCCCTTGATGATAATGATTGTTTTATTAATGACAGGGTTACTGCCCGCCACTTGCAGGAGACTTCTTTGGTTAATTCTTCCACTGTTGATTTTATGGACGTTTCACCTAAGCAGGTTGTTTCCATTGCTACTGCTTTAATTCCATTCCTTGAAAATGACGATGCTAACCGTGCTCTCATGGGCGCAAATATGCAACGCCAAGCTGTTCCTCTTCTTAAAACTCAAGCCCCCCTTGTCGGTACCGGTATGGAGGCTGTCGCTGCCAAAGATTCCGGCGTTATGATTCTTGCCAAAAATAGCGGCGTTGTTTCTTATGTTGACGCTGATTCTATTTCCATTACTACTGATTCAGGCTCCATTGATTCTTTCCATCTTCAAAAATTTCAACGTTCCAATCAAGGCACTTGCATTAATCAAATTCCCATGGTAAAGTTTGGGCAACGCGTCGCCGCCGGTCAACCTATTGCTGATGGCCCTGCCACTTCCAATGGTGAACTTGCCCTCGGATACAATATCATTGTTGCTTACATGCCTTGGGAAGGTTTTAATTATGAAGACGCTATTTTAATTTCCGAAAATCTTCTTAAAAAGGATATTTTTACTTCCATTCACATTGAGGAACATTTATCTGACGCCCGCGACACCAAATTAGGTCCCGAAGATTTAACCCGCGACATTCCCAATATTTCTGATGATCTGCTTGCTAATCTTGATAAAGATGGTATTGTTGCTGTCGGTTCTGATGTTCGCCCGGGCGATATTCTCGTTGGCAAGGTTACTCCCAAAGGTGAAACTGAATTAACTGCTGAAGAACGTTTACTCCGTGCTATTTTTGGTGAAAAGGCTCGCGAAGTTCGTGATACTTCCCTTCGTGTTCCTCATGGGCAATCCGGTAAAGTTGTTGCCGTCAAAACTTTCACTCGTGATAATAATGACGAATTACCTCCCGGCGTCAACAAGCAAGTTCGTGTTTACATTGCTCAAAAACGTAAAATTTCCGTCGGCGATAAAATGTCCGGCAGGCATGGCAACAAGGGCGTTGTTTCTCACATTCTTCGCGAAGAAGATATGCCTTTTCTTGAGGATGGCACTCCTGTTGACATTGTTTTGAATCCTCTCGGCGTTCCTTCCCGTATGAATATCGGGCAAATTCTTGAAACTCATTTAGGGTTTGCTGTTTCCAAATTAGGTTTTTCCATTGCCACTCCTGTTTTTGATGGTGCTAAAGAGGCTGATATTCTTGACACTATGCACGCCGCCGACCTTCCCTCTTCCGGCAAGTCTATTCTTTCTGACGGCAGATCCGGCTTACCTTTCGATAATCCTGTTACTGTCGGTTGTGTTTACATGTTAAAACTTCATCATCTTGTTGACGACAAAATTCACGCCCGCAGTACCGGCCCTTATTCCCTCGTTACTCAACAGCCCCTCGGCGGCAAGGCTCAATTCGGCGGTCAACGTTTCGGCGAAATGGAAGTTTGGGCTCTTGAGGCTTACGGCGCATCTTTCACCTTACAAGAAATTCTTACTGTTAAATCCGATGATGTTATTGGTCGTGTCAAGGCTTATGAGGCTATCGTCAAGGGCAACAACATTCCAGAACCCGGCGTTCCTGAATCCTTCAAAGTTCTTATCAAGGAACTTCAATCTATTGGTCTTGATATTTCCGTCCTCACTTCCGACTCCAAAGAAATTGACATTATCGATGATGACGATGAACGCCGCACCTCTCCCTCTACTCCTCCTGAAAATCCTTCCATTTCTGATACTCCTGATGTTTCTGATGAACCGGATAACGATGATTTTTCCCTCGATTTTCAACCTTCTTCTGAAGATTTAGATTTCTTTGAGAATTCTTTTGACGAGAATTCTGATTCCAACTTTCATTCTGATTTTGTTTTTGACGATTTCAATTTTGACAATGACGACAACTTATAAGGGGTTTTTGTTATGCTTGATGTTAATATTTTTGATTCCATGCGCATTGGTCTTGCCTCTCCTGAAAAAATTCGTTCTTGGTCTCATGGTGAGGTTAAAAAGCCGGAAACTATTAACTATCGCACTTTAAAGCCCGAGCGTGATGGTTTATTTTGCGAACGTATTTTTGGTCCTGTTCATGATTGGGAGTGTCATTGTGGCAAATACAAGCGTGTTCGTTACAAGGGCATTATTTGTGATCGTTGTGGTGTTGAGGTTACTAGGGCTAAAGTTCGCAGGGAAAGAATGGGGCATATTGAGTTAGCTGCTCCTGTCAGTCACATTTGGTATTTCAAGGGCATTCCTTCCCGCATGGGCTTAATTCTCGGTATAACTCCCAAAAATCTTGAAAAAGTTTTATATTTTGCCAACTATATTGTTCTTGAGGCTCCTTCCTCTGCCGATGACATTCATTTTCTTCAGCTACTTTCTGAATCCGAGTGCAGATTTTTTCGTGAAAAGTATGGCGATGCAGTCAAGATTGACATTGGAGCCGCCGCTATTCAATATCTTTTACAGCATTTGGATTTAGAGCAAATGGCTATTGATTTACGTAATGACATTCGCTCCCCTTCTGCTCAAAAGCGCGTTAGGGCAATTCGTCGTTTAGAAGTTGTTGAGGCATTTCGTAAATCCGGAAACAAGCCTGAATGGATGATTTTAACTGTCATTCCTGTTATTCCGCCTGATTTACGCCCTATGGTTCAACTTGACGGTGGCAGGTTTGCAACTTCAGATTTAAATGATTTATATAGGCGGGTCATTAACCGTAACAACCGCCTTCAAAAGATGTTAAAAATTAACATACCGGATTTAATCTTGAGAAATGAAAAGCGAATGTTACAAGAGGCAGTAGACGCGCTGATAGATAATGGGCGGCGCGGTCGCCCTGTTACAGGTAGTGGCAACCGCGCGTTAAAATCCTTATCAGATATGCTGAAGGGTAAACAAGGGCGATTTAGACAAAATTTATTGGGTAAGCGCGTAGATTATAGCGGGCGAAGTGTAATAGTAGTAGGACCGGAATTAAAATTGCATCAGTGCGGGTTGCCCAAAGAAATGGCATTAGAATTATTTAAACCGTTTGTAATGAAGAAGTTATCGGCTGATGGGAATACGACGATAAAGGCGGCGAAAAGGAAAGTAGAACGCGGGAATGAAGAAGTGTGGGCGGTATTGGAAGAGGTAATAAAGGAACACCCTGTATTATTGAATCGTGCGCCGACCTTGCACAGGTTAGGGATACAAGCGTTTGAGCCGGTGTTGACAGAAGGGCGGGCATTGAAGTTACATCCATTGGCGTGTACGGCGTATAATGCAGATTTTGATGGAGATCAGATGGCGATACATTTGCCGCTAAGTGCGGAGGCGCAAGCTGAGGCGCGGGTTTTGATGTTAGCTGCGAATCACATCTTGGCACCTAAGGATGGCAAGCCGATCATAGTACCGACACAGGATATGGTATTGGGGATATATTATTTGACAGCGATAAAACCCGGAGCTTTGGGCGAGGGGAAGGTATTTACCGGTATAGAGGAGGCACTTTTAGCCTATCAGAGTTCGCAACTTTCACTTCAAGCCGAGATAAAGGCGCGCCTTCAGACACCGGACGATAAAATTTCCATAGTTCAAACTTCATTGGGGCGAATGATTTTTAATGAGATTTTGCCTACGGTTTTACGTCAATTTGAATTTAAGGATAATCAATGGATATTGGGAAAGAAAATGAATAAAAGCGCGTTGGGCAAATTAGTTGCTGAATGTTATGATGAATGTGGGGCGGCGACTACTGCAGAAGTTATCGATGGCGTGAAGAATTTAGGTTATCATTATGCTTGTATTGCCGGTATGACTGTTTCTGTTAGTGATGTCATTGTGCCGCCTGAAAAGCCTGCTATTATTGAGGATACTAAAAAGCGGGTTAAGCGCGTTGAGCAAAATTTTAATATCGGTTTAATCACTGAAAACGAGCGTTATAAAAAAGTGGTTGCATTATGGAATTCTGCTACGGAGCAAGTGGCTGACGCTATGATGGAAAATTTGAAAATTAATAAGCCTTTCAATTCTATCTTTATGATGGCGGACAGTGGCGCACGTGGCAACAAGCAGCAAATGCGGCAATTAGCGGGGATGCGTGGTTTAATGGCTGATCCTTCCGGTAAGATTATTGACTTACCTATTACTGCCAATTTCCGTGAAGGTTTAAGTGTTTCTGATTATTTTATATCCAGTCATGGTGCGCGCAAAGGTTTAACTGATACCGCGCTGCGCACTGCGGACTCCGGTTATCTTACTCGTCGCCTTGTGGATGTGGCTCAAGATGTCATTATTCGTGAAGACGATTGTGACGTTTCTTTTATTAATTTAAAATTGATTCGCGCCTATCTTGCCGAAGATACTTTTGACGCCTTAGAAATTTTGCATGAGGAACTTTCCGGACGTGTTTTGGCTGCTGATATTTCTCCTTCCATTAAAAAGGACACCACCTTAAATGATTCTGTTCTTGAACAAATTGGCTCTTTTGGCGCGCCTTCTATTTCTCTTCGCGGCCGTAGTTTATCTTCGCCTTTTTCCACCACTCATTCTTTAGTTTCTGAAACTATTATTTTAGGTTCTAAGGATCCTGTCGAACTTTTGCGCCGCAGAGAATCTTTTATTCATCAATATTTGGGCAAGGAATTAGCCGCGCCTTTGCATCTTAATAATTCCAAATTTCCTGTTGGTTTTATTTTGACTCATGATTTTTTAGAAGACCTTTTAGCCTCTGCTTTACCTGCTTTTTATGTTCGTGAAAATAATGTTCGTGGCATTGAAGTTTCTCCAATTATGGAAGGCAACGCTGTTATTGAATCTTTAGCTGATAGGATTGTTGGACGTGTTTTGGCTGAAGATATTTATTCCGGCGAAAAATTATTTGCCACTGTCAATACCGACATTGACAAAAAATTAGCTACTCAAATTGCTGCCATTCGCAGTGGCTTTATTAAAATTTCCAACGTTGCCGATTGTAATTTAAATGACGAAAATCTTGTTGGTAAAGTTTTGGCTGAAGATATTTTCGTTAATGGAGAAGTTGTAGCTAAAAGTGGCTCCACCATTACTGCTGATATTCTTGCTACCTTAAAAAATCCCACTGTCAAAATCGCTGATACTGTCAATTTCAATTTGAATGACGAAAAGGGACTTATTGGCAAAATCTTGGCTGAAGATATTTTCGTGAACGGAAAAATTGCGGCTAAAAGTGGCACAACCATTACGCCTGAAATTCTTTCTCTTTTGCAAAATCCCACTGTCAAAATTTTTAATACTGTCAATTTCAATGATGAAAATCTTATAGGCAAAGTTTTAGCTGAAGATATTTTTGTTAATGGTAAAATAGCGGCTAAAAGTGGTACTGTCATTACGCCCGATATTCTTTCCCTGTTAAAAAATTCTACTGTTAAAATTGCTGACACTGTCAATTTGAATGACGAAAATCTTATAGGCAAAACCTTAGCTGAAGATATTTTCGTGAATGGTAAAATAGCGTCTAAAAGTGGCACTGTCATTACGCCGGAAATTCTTGCTCTGTTAAAAAATTCCACTGTTAAAATTGCTGTTACTTTGAATGCTGAAAATCTTGTTGGCAAAATTTTAGCTGAAGATATTTTTGTTAATGGTAAAATAGCGGCTAAAAGTGGCACTGTCATTACGCCGGAAACTCTTGCTCTTTTAAAAAATTCCACTGTCAAAATTGCTGTTACTTTGAATGCTGAAAATCTTGTTGGCAAAGTTTTAGCTGAAGATATTTTCGTTAATGGTAAAGTTGCGGCTAAAAGTGGCACTGTCATTACGCCTGAACTTCTTTCTCTTTTGCAAAATTCTACTGTCAAAATTTTTAATACTGTCAATTTCAATTTGAATGACGAAAAGGGACTTATTGGCAAAGTTTTAGCTGAAGATATTTTTGTTAATGGTAAAATAGCGGCTAAAAGTGGTACTGTCATTACGCCTGAAATTGTGGATAAAATCTTAGTTGCACGCGGAGCCAAAGTCAAAATCCGCAGTGTCTTAACGTGCAAGAGTCAATTTGGAGTTTGTATTAAATGTTATGGAAGTGATTTAGCGAATCAAAGTCCGGTGGAAGTAGGGGAGGCTGTAGGGATAATAGCGGCGCAGAGTATAGGCGAACCAGGTACGCAATTAACGATGAGAACCTTTCATACAGGCGGAGTAGCGGGCGAAGATATAACACAAGGTTTACCGCGCGTTGAGGAATTATTTGAGGCGCGCAAACCGAAACACAACGCCATAATAAGCGAAGTTAGCGGCTATGTAACATTTGGACGCAATGAAAAAAATGATCTGCCATTGATAACAGTTACACCGGCTCTCGGCACCCTGCGCCAATACACAATACCTTTTGGCTCGCGAATCTGCGTCAAAGAGGGCGACTTTATCAAAGCCGGTACCAAATTAACTGAAGGCGCAATTAATCCCCACGATATTTTGCGCGTCAATGGTCTAAAAGCCACCCAACAATATTTAGTTTACGAAGTCCAAAAAGTTTACAAGAGTCAAGGCGTCGAAATAAACGATAAACACATAGAAGTCATGGTACGGCAAATGCTCCACAAAGTAAAAATCGAAGAGTCCGGCGATACTGAATTTCTGCCCGGCGAATTCGTCGATATAAACGCCTTTGAATCCGCCAACACCAAAGTTATAGAAAATGGCGGTCTGCCCGCCGTCGCTAAACCAATCCTTTTGGGAATCACCAAAGCCTCATTAGCTACTGATTCTTTCCTTAGCGCGGCAAGTTTCCAAGAAACAACTAGGGTACTCACAGACGCGGCTATTAAAGGCAAAATAGATCCACTTATTGGATTAAAAGAAAATGTCATAATTGGCAAGCTCATTCCTGCCGGTACAGGTATGCCGCGTTATCGCAATTTGGAAGTTGTTGATACGACGATTGAACCGGAACAGGATAACGAATATGCAGACGAAGATGATATTATTACCAATGTTTAAGGAAAGGAGAAATTTTAATGTTGCGCGGAATTAGAGGAGCAATAACCGTAAATGAAAATACCAAAGAAGAAATTTGGCGGGCGGCTCAGTTACTCATAACAAAAATACTTTCCTCAAACGAAGTTTCACTTGAGAACGTTGGCGCAATAATTTTTTCCTCGACAAATGATTTAGATTCGGCTTTTCCAACAACCGGTTTACGTCAACTGCCGGGATTTAATTTCGTACCACTTTTCGACGTTCAAGAAACTTTTGTTGAAGGAAGTTTGCCGCGTTGCATTAGAGTTTTAGTATTGGCGGACGTGCAAAAAACTCCCGCTGAAATTCATCACGTATATTTGGAAGGCGCACAAAATTTACGCCCAGACCTTAACTTAGATTAAAAAAGGTTTATAAAAAAATCAGCCGTTGTAAAAATTCAGCGGCTTTTATTTTCTGAAAAAGATTTA
>CALGGV010000300.1 GCA_937915725.1 uncultured Selenomonadales bacterium | reverse complement strand
ACGGCAATAATCAACTTTATACAATGGATAAGTTTGTTCATGAAAATAACGAAGTTTTCGACGAAGGAATTTTGAAATATCGTAAAGCCCGCAAAAAAATTGTTGGCGATACATTTAAAAAAATCGATTATAATAAAGTTTACGGCGCACTAATGCAAAATCTTGCCCCAACTTTCGTAGCAAGTATTCCAAAAGAATTTTTCAACAATAAATTAGAAAATTTCTTAGTTTGTTGGAAATTGGCGGGATACCTGCGCGAAAATCTTTTGGATAAAGAATCTGCTAACTTTTTGGAAGAAAGTGCACTTAAGGCAATTTATAAATCCCTCTTTACAAGTATGACACTTGCTGATATAAAATTACTTTTGAGCGAAATGCCAAATATTTTAACGCGGGATTATCCAATAGTAAAAAATATCGTTGAGGCTTGCATAAAAATTTTATCGCAAATTAAAGATTCAGTTCGCAATACGATTAACGACCCCAAAAAAATGTTGATGTGGCGACAATTCACAGAATATGATTACTTGATGAGAATGTTACAATCTTTTAAATTTCCCGAGAATAAGGGTTAGGGGCTAAGGACTAAGGATTAGGGATTGACGGCAAATTCAATTTTTAAGTTTTTAAGAAAATAAAGCTTAAGGAGCTGATTTTATGGATAAAAGCAACATTGAGCACAATTCGCAAAATATTTATTACCGCTCGACAGTCGGCGCGGTTGAAACAGGCAGTACAATTCGGCTTGGTATTCGTATCAATACTGATGAAACGATTCAACAAGTTTTACTTCACACGTGGTCGGACGGCTCCGGCGAAAAATGGACTAACCTTTCAACACGTGACGACGTAAAATCTAAAGAAAAATTTTACTCAACTGAAATTACAATGCCGGAAAAAGGTTGCCTTGTCTGGTACCATTTTATTATTGTAACTTCAGAAAAAACTTATTACTACGGCAATAATCCCGAGCAACTCGGTGGCGTCGGCGAACTTTATTTTGACTACGCGCCGCCCGCCTTCCAAATTACCGTATATCAACGCGGCGCAAAAACTCCCGATTGGTTTAAACATTCTGTCATGTATCAAATTTTCCCTGACAGATTTTATCGTGAAGGAAATGAAATTGTCGAAAAGCGCGGCGCAGTTTATCACGCAAGCTGGAAAGATGATCCTTGCTACTACAAAGACGTTGATACAACAGATATTGTTGCTTACGATTTTTACGGCGGCAATTTGCGCGGCGTCGAAAGTAAACTTGACTACTTGAAAGAATTGGGAATTTCTACAATTTATTTCAATCCCGTTTTTGAATCTGAAAGTAACCACCATTACGACACGGGAAATTATCACAAAATCGACCCAATTTTAGGAACGAATGAAGAATTTAAACATTTGCTTGACGTTGCAAAGTCTAAAGGAATTTCGATAATAATTGACGGCGTTTTCAGTCATACCGGCAGTAACAGCATTTATTTCAATCGTAACGGGCAATATGATTCTTTAGGCGCGTATCAATCCAAAAATTCTCCGTACTTTGAATGGTACAGTTTCAGAAATTATCCTAACGATTATGAAAGTTGGTGGAATTTCCCGACGCTGCCGAATGTTAGAGAAATTACGCCGTCCTATATGGATTTTATAATTAGGGATAATGACAGCGTTTTGAAACATTGGGTACGCGAGGGAATTGCCGGCTGGCGTTTAGATGTCATTGACGAATTGCCCGCTGAATTTTCGCAGTTATTCTTTGCGGAATTGAAAAAAGCTAATCCCGACGCAATTATGATAGGCGAAGTTTGGGAGGACGCCTCAAATAAAATTGCTTACGGCGTCCAGCGTCAATATTTGTGCGGTTATGAAATGGATTCTGCTATGAATTACCCGTGGCGCGCACATTTGTTTGATTTTATTTTGGGAAAAATCGACGGCGAAACTTGTATGAATAGAATGGAAAGTCTGCGCGAAAATTATCCCAAAGAAAATTTCTACGTGATGATGAATTTAATTTCAAGCCACGATATTATGCGCCCCGTAACAATTTTTGGAGAGGCTCCCTATTATGACAAAATGCCGGCGATTGAACAGGCGAAATTTAAACTTGACGCTGAACACGAAAAACTGGGCAAGGCGCGTTTGAAAATGGCGGCTCTTTGGCAAATGACTTATCCCGGCGTTCCCTGCATTTATTACGGCGATGAAATTGGTATGCAAGGTTTCAAAGATCCGACTAACCGCCGCCCCTACGATTGGGAAAACGGCGATAAAGATTTACTTGAAACTTACAAAAAATTTATCGCTATCAGAAACAAAAATTTAGTTTTGCAAACGGGCGAATTTTTACCTTTGCCTTCACACGGCGATATTTTTGCTTATGCGCGGGTTATTCGCAACGGGCGCGACGTTTTCGACAACGAGGCGAAAAATGATTCTTTCCTTGCCGCGTTCAATCGTTCACTTGATGAAGTTAGGGAAGTTTCTTTTGACGTTAGCGATTTTGCAGGCGGAGTTTTTGTTGACGCCTTCGACCCGACGAACGTAAAAAAACATTATCCCGTAACACGCGGCAGAGTTGCATTTAAACTTCAGCCGCTTGAGGGCGTTTTGTTACACCATATCCCGCAAAAGAAAAATTACGACCGTCGCGCAGGAATTTTATTGCATCCGACGAGCTTGCCTTCAAAATTCGGTATCGGCGATTTAGGCAAAGAGGCGTTTGAATTTATTGACTACCTTAAGGCGGCAGGGCAAACAATTTGGCAGATTTTGCCATTAAATCCTGTAGGATTTGGTTATTCGCCGTATCAATCGCCTTCAGCATTCGCCGGAAATCCAATGCTCATATCGCCCGCAGATTTAGCCGAGAGAGGCTTTTTGACTGAAGATGATATAAAAGTACCCTCGAAGGCGTCTAAGGCGTCTACGGTTGAATTTGAGCGCGTTTTGAGCTTTAAAAATTCTCTCTTTCAAAAAGCTTTTAAAAATTTCAAAGAAAAACTTGAAATTGACGAAAATTTAAAATTCCAGTTTGAAAAATTCCTTTCAGATGAATCTTACTGGCTTGAAGATTATGCACTTTTCGCCGCAATTAAAAAGAAAAACAATGATTCATACTGGATTGAATGGGACGAAGAAATTAAACAGCGTGACGAAAAAACGCTTGAAAATCTGCGCGAAAAATTGGCAGATGAAATTTTGTACACAGAATTTGAACAGTACATTTTCAATTTGCAGTGGCAAAAATTGCACGCCTACGCAAATGAACGCGGTATTCAAATTTTCGGCGATATGCCAATTTTCGTATCAGCAGACAGTGCGGACGCGTGGGCTAATCAAAAACTTTTCCAACTGTTGGAAAGTGGCAGACCGGAAAAAGTTGCGGGAGTACCGCCGGATTATTTCAGCGCAACCGGTCAACTTTGGGGAAATCCTCAATACGATTGGGACGAAATGAAGGCTGAAAATTACCGCTGGTGGAAATTGCGTTTCAAAAAACTTTATACGCTTGTTGACATTGTAAGAATAGACCATTTTCGCGGCTTTGAAAGTTACTGGTCTGTTGACGGCGACGCAGAAAACGCTATTAAGGGCGAATGGATTAAAGGTCCAGGTAAACCTTTCTTTGACGTTATCAAAAAAGAATTCGGCGACAGTGCGCAAATTGTAGCTGAAGATTTGGGGATTATCACAGATGAAGTTGAAGAATTGCGGCAAGCTTGCGGTTTTCCGGGTATGAAAATTTTACATTTTGAATTGCATTTTAATGAAGATGGGCGAATTGGATTTGTTGCGCCGGAAAATTCCTTAACTTATACAGGAACGCACGATAACAATACAACTGTTGGCTGGTTTATGGAAGATGTTGACAATTTGAGCAAGCCGACAATCGCCGCGTTAATTGGCGCAGATGTTCGCCGCCCTGATGACGTTTGCCAAAAATTAATTGAATTTGCTTATGCGTCAAATTCACGTTGGGCGATTATTCCAATGCAGGATATTTTGAAACTTGACAGCCGCGCAAGAATGAATACTCCGGGAACTGTTGGAACTAACTGGGCGTGGCAACTTAAGCCGGATTATCAGCTTGAGGCAGAGGCAGGCAAATTAAAGGCGTTGTGTAACAAATATTTGAGATAAAAGGTAAAAGGCAAGAGGTAAAAGGCAAGAGGCAAAAGTAAAAAACTACTGCCTTTTGCCTTCTGCCTACTGCCTTAAAAAGCTGACTGAAAGGAAGTTTTTTTCAATGGCGGTAGATAATACCTTCGTGGTAGAAAAAACTTGTCCGGTTTGTATGAAAGAAACGCGGGTTGTAAAAACTAGGTCGCGTCTCGTCGTAGAAAAAAGAGACGAAGATTTATGCGTTCATTACAAGGGATTCAGTCCATATTATTACAGAATTTGGATTTGTGAGCATTGCGGCTTTGCGGCTGATGAACCAACTTTTGTAAACAGAATGCCCAATAAACACCGTGAAAAACTTTGGGAATTTCTTAAGCATCAAGAATTGGAAATAGAATTTTTAGAAACGCGCACTTTGCCGGATGCTGTCGCCTCTTTTCTTATGGCGTTGACTTACCTTGATATGATTAATGGTCCCGCGTCAAAAAAAGCCTCCTACAATTTAAACATTGCGTGGCTTTATCGTTTTTCCGGAAAATATCCTGAAATTGAAAAGGAATATATGGCAACGGCGGCTGAATTTTTTAATGAATCGCTGGCAAAAGAACGTTACCCTGTTGGCGGTTTAAGTGATATGGCGGCAATTTATTTAGTTGGAGCAATTTATTACAGAATCGGCGATTTTGAAAAATGCACGCAATATCTTTCAAGAATTATTGGAGATCAAAACGTTCGTACAAGTGAACCGAAAGTTTTTGATAAAGCTCGGGATTTATGGGGCGATATTCGCGCAAGTAAAAAATCTACAGGCAAAAAATAAAGCGCGTGATA
>CALGGV010000299.1 GCA_937915725.1 uncultured Selenomonadales bacterium | reverse complement strand
CAATGAGGGTAGCTATAATCCCCCGTAATGATAACCATTATAATCCTCCATAATGAGGACCGCTATAATAACTGGTACCAGTACATCCTCCATTGCAAGTACCTTCGCAACTTCCATAACAACCATGACAATCAGAAGCAGCGTTGTTAGACTGAGAGTCATGTACGGCAATCGTACCATTTTCTTTGCTGTATTCAGCAAGCTTGAGTTTCAGCGTTTCAAGAGCTTTCATGTCCATCTTCATAGTTCCCACCCCCTTTCGTATAAAATTTATTAGAAACTTATTGACGCAGTGTATTGAAAATACTGAATTTGCATCAGATAAGGATTCTGCACAGTGAATTAATTTGTATATGGACTTTGGCTTTTTTCTATATCAAAGTCCTTCAAAATTTTATAAGCTTGAAGTGCCGCCTGCCCGTGTTGTGCGTCTTTCTCGTCGAGTTTGTCCATTTTAGAAATAAGTTCAACTTGAAATTCGCAAGCGGTTATTGCTTCTGCCAAAACCATTGGACACCAACTTTTATCCCTAAGGGCAATATGACCACGATATTTATAATTGAAGCCTGCACAGGTCGGGCAAAAATTTCTCAATACACAAGTTTTACAATAATCATCAGCTGTTTTATCCCAATCAACCGAATCTGAAAGTATTGCTTTATCGCCTAAAACTATTGGGGTAAACATATGACAACCGTATTTTTTGCCGTCAATGTCATAAGTTGCCATATATTTTCCTGTACCGCACCATTTTTCTTGGACTTTTTCTGTATCCGCCGAATTGAAAACGCTGACGTATTTTGTCAATATGTTAAATGGAGCAAACGCGGGATTTTTTAGATAGGCGTTTTTTAATATGCAAAGTTGCTCACGGTACATTAACGCGTCGTCTATTGTCCAATCTACGCCTTCAGCTAAAGCTCCTTCAACTTTATAACCTTGTTTTTGTATGTCCAAAACGCCTTTTGCTAAGTTAGGCAGTGTTTCTTTTGAAATTGTCATGTGAAAAGGTTGATTAGACCACAATTCATGGAAAAAATCTAAATCTAAATTATATTCATCAGTGCCGCGATTGGTAGACTGCATTTCGCTGTTTCCGTCGTAGCTTGCGCCGAGATTTATAGCGTTTTTATGTTGCCGTAACCAATTTTTAATTTCGTCGGTAAGCAATGTGCCATTCGTTGTTGCGAAACAAACCCACGGAACGTCAATAACGCCGCTTTCCAGCCATTCAACAATTTCTTTAATCAAAGGAAAATTCATGAACGGCTCGCCGCCCATAAAATCTATTTGCATTTCGTCAAAGTCGTTACTTTCTTTTACAAATTGCGCCTCTTTCAAAATAAGTGCTTTGGCTAAATTTATATCCATATAGGCTTTTTTCTTGTGCGATTCATAACAGTAACTGCAATTAAGGTTACAGGCGTGAGTTACCATCAGCATACAAGTACGCCTGCGCGTTGAACCTTCAAAACCCCAATCCATTTAATTCACCTTCTCAAACTGTCTTAAACTACTTTGCTTAAAAGCTTTTTTTTATTGTAACATACACTAGTTGTTTCGATTTTCTTGATGAAGATGAATTTTTTGCTTAAAATCTTTTTCTTATTGTAACATAAGCGGGCTGTTTCATTTTTCTTTAAGCCTACGGGCTTTTTGAACTAAAGATTTTATCTCCTCAACTTTTGGATGATTTTCAGGATATAGTCTCAAATATTGATTCAAAAGTTCAGTAAAAATTTTTTCTGCCTCGTCAAAACGTTCCAATTCAGTCAATACAGTACCAATTCGCATTTGTAACAGTTGAATCATATCTGAATCAGGATGAGGGCACTTTAACTCAAATTGTTCGGCAAGCTGATAATTTTTTATTGTGTCCTCTAATTTTCCAACATAATAAAACAAATTTCCAACGTGCATATAATTTGCACTTAGGCTACTGTAATCTTCCGGCATAGAATTTTTTACAATTTCTAATGATTTTTGAGCATAACTAAGAGCTTTTTCAAAATTTTTAATGTCAAAATAAATATCTGCCGCGGTAGAATAAGTCTGCGAACTGTCGAACGGATCTGTTACAGGCGAAATTTTTTTTATTGCCGTTTCAATAAATTTTTGTGCGTTTTCAAAATCTTCAAGTTCTCGATAACAATTCGCAATGTCTTGATAACGTCTGATAAGTTGCGATTCACTTAAAGTTTCAGCGTGCATTTCAAGAAAATCTAATGTAGTGTTGAGTAATTTTTTTGTCGATTGTTCTTTATTTTCTTTTATTGCGTACTTTGCCATATCGTGAAACTTTTTGCTTTCTGATTCATTGCCCGCCATTTTATAAACTTTTGAAATTAAATCATACGAGACAATTTTATCAGGATGATTTTTAGACAAAAAAATATCCTGCAATGAAAGACTTTTCAAAAGATAGGACAACGCCAAATCTTTATCGCCTTTTACTGCATAAAGTTCGCCTATACTTGAATAAAGCAGCGCAATATCTGCTGAACCTTCCGGTGTCAATTTCTCCAAAATTTTGACGGCGGCAAAAAAATTTTTCATTGCCTCATCATACCTTTTGACCCACATTAAAGCCATTGCAAAAGTACGATGGGCATTTGCCTGTTCGTGCTTATTTTTGGGCGGATTTTTTTCAAAAATTTTCACGGCACGCCCTGTTAGCTCAACGGCTTTTTCATAATCTCCAAGCATCATAAAAGCATTTCCGATATTTGAGAAAATATTTGCCGCATTGTAATCTTCAGGAGAATTAATTTCCAAAACTTTCAAAGCCTTTTGCAAATATTCAATACCAGTATCGTAGTCTTTCAAAAAAAATGCTGCCACACCTGTATCATTATAAATTCTTGCAATTTGTACGTCATTTTGCTTTTCATTCTTTTCAAAAATTCGTACAGCTTCTTTATCATGCATAAACGCTTTTACAAAATTTTCTCCGATAATATAACAGTAACCGGCGCGAAAATTTTGTTCTCCGCTAAAATCGCCCAAATCCTTTACTGCGCGTTCATAAATTTCACCGGCTTGCAAAAAAAGTTTTCTGTCAGGTGGATAACGATCATCAAGGCGAGTCCAAAGTTTGGAAAGAAAATCTTTGCAATCTTCATTGGACGGTTTAATTTCATTTTTAAAAACATTACGTACAAGCGGATGAATCCATAAAGTATTATCTTCTTCTTTGCGACGAATCCAGCCGCGTATTTCAAGTTGTTTCAGCTGTTTTTTTTTGGAGCCACTTTCACTTAAAATAAATTCTGCCGCGTCAAATCCTTCTACGGGCAAAAGTGTTAAATCGCATAAAATGTCTCGATAATCTTCATCTAAATAAATGAGATTAAACAGCGTGCGCAAATGTCCGTAAATTTTGGCTTCACGTTCTGTCATTCCTTGTTGATGTTTAACTTGAGGGAATTTTTCAAAATCAAGCCTTTCATTTCTTAACCTCAAAAGTAACTCTTTGGCTGTAAGAGTTCCCCATGCAGTTTTTAAAGTTCGCGCCAAAATTTCAACTGTCATTGGGTGATATTCAACTTCTCTAATTAATTTAAATATAATATTTTTTTCGTTGTCAGAAAATTTTACAATGGATTTAAAAAGTAAAAAGGCATTTTCTTCACTCAATGGATTAAGTTCAGGCGTTGAATCATTCGGGCGAGAACGCGTTGTAAATAAAATTTTCATTCCTAAACTTAAAATATCCTTGTATTCCGGCTCGCTTTGAAGTTCAGATATGTTTTTTTCTGCGCTGTCGAAGTTATCAATAATCAAAAGTGAATCGTTATAATTTTCCTTTAGTAAATTGAGGCGGGCGCGATATTCTTCATCACCGGGATTATTTTTGGTGTTAAATTCATAATTCCAGCCTGAAAAATTCATAGACATAACTGTTTCTTTCATGGAATTTTTGAAAGTAACCAAATAACTTGCTCTGCCGTTTTCAATTTGTTTGCGGGCAAATTCCATTGCCAATTCTGTTTTTCCAACGCCGCCAATTCCCCAAATCCAAAGAGGGTGTGTACCGGATTCTATTTCCCTTTGTAAGGCGGAAATTTCTTTGTCACGACTTCCTTTGACAAAGTACGGACTGCGCGTAAGATTTCTGGATAAAGTAAATTTTGGCGGAGCAATTATTTTTTTTAGAAAGATAATTGCTTTTAGCATTTCAGCCGCATTTTGATAACGCTGTTCCGGATTATAGCTTAGTGCTTTAGATAAAATTTTTATGTAAAGAATTGCTGCCTCGCGATTGTAACCGCATTTTAATAATTTTTTCTCTGTTACAAAAGTATCTACAACGAAACTTTGCGCCAAATCTTTTCCGCAAGCTTTTTTGTAACTCATACCCTTTAAAAGATAAAGCATCAGCGCGCCGCAAGAAAAAATATCTGTAGCCGGTGTTAACCTTACAAAATCCTTAAAATTTAAAATTTCCGGCGAACTGTAACCTTCAGTACCAAAAACATTTTTTATCGGTGCTGTTTTGCCGTCTTCTTGCAGTTTAAAAGTATTTCCAAAGTCAATAAGTTGTCCGACTCCTATATCGCCATTTTGTAAATCATGCCCCATAAAAAAAATATTTGAATCGTTTATATCGCCGTGAATATAACCGGCACTATGAATGTCGCGCAGAGCTTTTAAAAGTTCTTCCATAATCTCGGCGGCAACAATAGGAGAAGGGAGTCCGCCATTTCTAAAAGGTGCTCCGGTTTCAACAGGTTTTTTACATTCTGCAAATATATCTTTTAAAAACCACCCGCGATTCTCTCCGTCGGTTGCTTGTTCCATAACTACAAAGCAGCTGTCTTTTGCGTCAAAAATTTCATCATTAATGATAATTTCTACTGCATTTACATTTTCAAACGCGGAAATTATCCTGCCGCTTTTTCTTGAAATAAGTTGCCCCAATTCATTTTCACGGCGCATATTGTTTTTTAAAATTTTGAGTTCTTCTTCAGATTCTTCATCTTCCGTGCAAACAACGCCAACGCCCTTTTTGCGAGTAAAAAAAAAATCTTTGGAACGGGGATAGCATTCTTTTAAAATAAAATTTTTCAAACTGCCTGTACGTTCAACGCGATATATTAACGCACTGCCTCCCGTTTCAACTTCTTCGTTTTTAATTTTATAGCAAATTCCCAATTCATCTTTAATGATTGTATTTGGAGGTAATGGAATTCTTGAATCTCCATTTGTGCCAAGTGACAAGATTTTCGAACTTGTCATTTTTAATCACTTCCTATTTCATAAAATCTATACTCAAGCTGTAACTTTCAGCTATCATAATTTGCATAAAATATTCTTCATCAAAATATTTTAAGGACATAAGGCAAATTAAAATGAATCTATCCAAAACAAACGGCGCATAAAATCCGATAAATTCAAACGGAGTTAAAATTCTGTTTATCAAGCGAATGTAATCTTTTGCCGAAATTTCTTCATTGCCGCTTATTTTTTCAAGCGCATCTAAAATTTCTTCAAAGATAAAAAGCATTTCAGTTGTAGCTTTTCCGTCTTCTGAATTTTCAAGATCGTTACCTAATTCTTCTAAAATTTTCTCTTTATGCTCCTCTTCGGCGAAAAGCCAACCAGTTATTAAAAAATATGTAAGAAAAAGAACTATATCACGGCTGACGGCAATGGAATTTTCTGGATTTTTTATTGCGCGTAAAATTGCTCGAATATTTTTAGACAAACTCCTTAATGGAATTAAAACATTTCTGGTAAAAGGAATTTTATCATACAAATTTTTAGCTGCGCCGCGTGCTTTCAAATGCGGTCCGCCATATTCGGATAATTCCGCGTATTCCGGCAAATCAATTTCTTGAGAATCCAACATTGAAGTTATCAAGTGTTGCGGAATTTTTGGCGTACCGTCCGAATTTTTTTCAATGTCAATTTTGCTTAAATTATATTTATCTGTGAACATATCTACTTTCGGATACAATAAAGTTAAGTATTTCAGCAAAATTCTAAAACGTTCAATATTCCTGAAAGAATACCCCGATTCATTTCTATTGAGGCGAAAACTTTTTTGATACTTCAACATTGTTTCCAAAATCAAATCTTTTAATTTTTCAAAAGAAATTATATCAGTTTGAATTAATTTCTTTGTTTCATTTTTAATTCTTTGAGTAAAATCGTCATCAGGACTTTCTTGCGTTTCATCGATATATTGGGATTTATCGCGGCGACTGTCAAACTCTTTGAATAAAGTTTCAGCATCGGTATATGTGAAATTGCAAATCAAGCAAATTTTGCAAGCATAATCAAAAGGGTTGCGTAAACTCAGCAATTCGTGCCCATTTGACAGCAAAAATTTTTCTGCCGTCAATTCGTCCATTTGTAAAGCGAAAATCAATTTTATTGCATTATTTCTTTGACAACGCGCTGAATCGCTCAAATAATTTTTCCATTGTTTAAATTCAATATTTGGGAGATTTTCACCATACTTTTCAAATGTCATTTTAGATAAATCTTTTGATAAAATTTCAATAAGTTTAGAGTCCCAAGCGATATTTCCTTGATTTAACAAATCAGCATAATTTGTAATTCCAACTTTTTTTGCACTGATATTAACAAATTTTGAAAATTTAATTTGAAGTTGCCGACGCAAAATAAAACCGGGCGTGCAAATATTTTCACGCTGATTTAAAAATTCAAAAATTTTTTTCGGCGAAGAATTTTCGAGCTTTTTACTAATTGCTTTAAGTTCATCTTGAAATTCAGTTATCTTTTCTTCGATTCTTTCAGTGATAGGCATTTTATATTTCCCTCCAATAAATTTTTTATTCATATTGTAACTTAGGCGCAACTTTTAAATCTATAAATTTTTTTACATATATTGCTAATTATACCATTCTAAAAACACAATGCACGATTTTTGGCGCATTCGTTGTTTAAAAATTTTCAACTTCACAAACTTGAACATTTGTTGATTTCCACATACAAGCTCGTATTTTTCATTCTTTCATTAGAGGGTAAAAATTAAGTAATACCCTCAATATTAAAATCGCCTCTCTTAGTAAAATCCGTTTCGCTAATTTGCAAGCTGTTTTAACTAATTTTATTTATTAATATAATGCTAGAATCCTAAATAAAAAACCGCCGATTTTTAGACGGGTTAAATTTTTTAGGAATAGTAAAGTTTAATTTTCAGAATAGCATTTTTCGTAAATTCCGGCGCGTTTCAAAGTAGTAACGACAGTTTCGCCAATGTGCGCCACAGTATCAGCAACTTCAATACCGACGGCGTTAAGTGCGGCGATTTTGTCTGCAGCAGTACCTTTGCCGCCGCTGATAATTGCGCCCGCGTGTCCCATTCTTTTACCGGGAGGAGCTTGACGCCCCGCAATGAACGCCGTAACGGGTTTATTGGGCATATTTTCTTTAATCCATTTAGCGGCGTCTTCTTCAGCCGTACCGCCAATTTCTCCGATCATTAAAATTGCCAAAGTTTCGTCATCATTTTTGAAAAGTTCCAGCGCGTCAATAAAATCTGTACCTTTAACGGGGTCGCCGCCAATTCCAAGTGAAGTTGAAATACCAATACCGGCGTTCTTAAGTTGAAAAGCCGCCTCGTAAGTTAAAGTTCCACTGCGCGAAACTAAACCAACGCGCCCTTTCTTTTGAACCATAGCGGGAATAATTCCAAGTTTGCATTCGTCAGTTGTCATAATTCCCGGGCAATTTGGACCAATAAGGCGCGTTTTTTTGCCTTCCATATAGCGGCGAACTTTTACCATATCTTGTACAGGAATATGTTCGGTAATGCAAACAACCAAATCTAAGCCCGCGTCAACACCTTCCATAATTGAATCAGCCGCAAAACGCGCAGGAACATAAATAACGGACGCCGTTGCGCCGGTTGCTTGTACCGCATCAACAACGCTGTTAAAAACAGGGACGCCTTCGACAAGTTGCCCAGCCTTGCCTGGAGTTACGCCGCCTACAATTTTTGTACCGTAAGCAAGCATTTGTTTTGTATGAAAAGTGGCTTGCTTGCCGGTTATTCCTTGCACGATAACTTTTGTATCTTTATTTACAAGTATACTCATATTTATTTCACCTACAGTACTAATTTAATCTTCAGGCATTTCAAAAACTTTAAGATTGTCAGTCATTGCAACAAAAATTTGTTTCAAAGCATTTTGTGCTTTTTCCGGCGTTTTATATTCGGCAAGTTCAATCCATGAAAAATTATTGCTGCCGTAAGCCGAAATCAAGCACTCATTGTGAGGATAATTATCACCATCAACCATACTAAGATTGATGCCGATTAAATCAAATTTTTCAGTATCTACAATAATTTTCTGTTGTTTGGAATAAATAAGCATTATTACGCCGCCATTTCATAAGCTGAATTAATTTTCCGGCATTTCAAAAGTTGGTTGCCCGTTTTTCATTGCTTGAAAAATTTGATTCAAAACTTCTCTTGCTCTGTCTTTAGTTTTATATTCTGCAAGTATGGCTATACCAACGTATAAATCAGCATCAGCGTTATTTTCAACAGCGAAAGAAATATTTGCCTTTTGTAATACGGTGGTGCTAAGTCTGACGGTATTTTCTTCAACAAAAATTGCGGCACTTGTACCCGTGTTTACAATTCTTGCTCGATCTTGTGCAAAAATAAACATTTCTTAACCCTCATTTACAAGGCGGACAACTTCTTTTGCGCCGTCTTCCATAGTAGGAGCCATGATAACATTTGCAATGGGCGAATCTTTCAAAATTTGGCGTCCGAGTTCAACATTTGTACCCTCAAGGCGTACAACTACCGGTACGGGCAAAGATTTTCCATCTTCAGAAATAATTTTAGCCGCCTCAACAATTCCACCTGCAACGGCGTCACAGCGATTTATTCCGCCAAAAATATTTACGAAAATACCTTTAGCTTGTCCGCCGTCCAACATAATTTTAAAAGCGGTTGCAATTTTTTCGGGCGTTGAATCGCCGCCTACGTCAAGGAAGTTTGCAGGTTCGCCGCCGTAATGTTTCAAAATGTCAACGGTTGCCATTGCTAAGCCCGCGCCGTTTACCATACAAGCAACATTGCCGCCCAAATTTACGTAGCTTAAACCTTCCTTAGCCGCCATACGTTCTTTGGGATCTTCCTCTGTTTCGTCGCGCAGAGCCTCAATATCGGGGTGGCGATAAAGTGCGCTGTCATCGAAATTTAATTTTGCGTCAAGTGCAATAACGTCATCTTCAGCCGTAACAACGAGAGGGTTAATTTCAACTTGCGAACAATCTTCCCCAACAAAAACATTGTACAATTTCAAAATAAAAGCTGTAGCCTTGCGAATTGCGGCGGCAGGGAAATTCATTTTGTAGGCGATTCTTGACGCTTGAAATGGCATTAAACCTACTGCAGGGTCAATATATTCCTTGAAGATTTTTTCGGGCGTTTCAGCTGCAACTTTTTCAATTTCGACGCCGCCTTCTTCACTGCCCATCATAACTGCGCGCGCGGTTGTCCTGTCAATTACGAAACTAAGATAATATTCTTTTTTGATATTGGAGCCTTCCTCAATCAACAGGCGATTAACTTTTTTGCCGTCCGGTCCTGTTTGATGAGTAACCAAAATTTTGCCCAAAAGTTCAGTTGCGTAATTTTTAACTTCGTCGATTGATTTTGCGATTTTGACGCCGCCGGCTTTACCGCGCCCGCCCGCGTGAATTTGCGCCTTAACAACTGTAACCGGTGAATTTAATTCCTGTGCTACTGATACAGCCTCTTCGACAGAAAAAGCGGGCTTGCCATTCGGCACGGGAACTCCATAACGTTTGAGTATACCTTTGCTTTGATATTCGTGAATGTTCAAAATTTCTCCCTCCTAAAAAATATTACATTAATTTTAAACAAATTTCTCAACATAGGCAAGTAATTTTAATCACAAAGTAATAAAAAAAGCCGCTGCATTTTCGCAACGGCTGAAAATTTTTTAGGAAACGACATAAAAAAATACAAAAATATCTGCGCGAGTAGTTGACGCGGCAGAAAAATTCTCCATTGAAAAAGTTACCGAAAAATATATTGAAGTCTATAATTTTGTTACAAAATAAAAAAAGCCGCTGCATTTTCGCAACGACTGAAAATTTTTTATAGGTAAATTATTTTTTCTTAGATTTAGAATCGTCGGAAAAACTTTCAACTTCCTTAGCTTTAAGTACATTTTTGGGAACTTCCAATTTAGATTTAGCGGCAGGATTCAAATAAGTTGTATAAGCTTTAAATTCGCTGTAAAAAGCCAAAGTTTCAAAAACTTCTCTCAATTCTGCGGGAAGAGATTCAGTAGAGGGATCATTGAGCGCGGCACTTGCAATATTTTGAACTAAACCCGAAAGATTAAAACTCATTGTATCAGTTTGCCACGTGGTTTTATTTACTCTCCAAGTGTACCAAACGTCAGCAGATCTAAAGCCCTGTTCCATGATATTAAGGAAAGAATTTGCCATTGGATTATCAGCTTGTTTTTGTACTTCCGGATCCTTAGCCATTTCAGCTTTTATTTCGTCAATAAATTTTCCGCAGTCCAATTTTACCAACAAAGTGCGATATTTGTCATTTTCGTACAATACATTGACATCTTTTACAAACGCCATCATTTTTTCAAGTTCTTGTGAATTGGGAGTTGCAACCATGTCAACAAAATTTTTGGCTGCAACCGGCGAAGTCATTTTCTTCCATTTTTTATCGTCTTTAAAGTAAAGCACCATATTTTTTGAATCTTGAACAAGGTAAAACGGGTATTCGGTATGGGTGTCTTTGCCGTTATCATCAACTGCCCAAAATTCAAGCTCGCCCGTCGCTTTTAAAGAATCTTTTTCAACAGCTCCAAGAAAATCCAATTCGCCGGTAAAGCGCGGCACTACAAAGAAAATATCTTGATGAAAAGCTCTGTTGTCGAATTTTGAAGTTTGTATTACAGTTTCACGGAAAATTTCCATAGCCTTTTCGTCAATTACTTCAATTTCCCCCATATCTTCGACAACTTGTACTTCATCATCGTCTAAAGTTGCAATACGTATTTCAGCAGACGCCTTGCCGCCAATAAAAATTATCCCGCACAAAAATATTACAGTTACAAAAATTTTTGCGGCGTTAAAAATTTTGTTCATTATATTCGCCTCCTACTTAATTAATTTTGCCAAATCTTGAAAGAATGAATGACAAATTCGCCCGTACATTCCGTCTTGAGCCTCTTTGTCTTCACGGTCTCTCACGTCTGAACGCCCAAAAACCATTTTTCCGGTATGTGTATCATAGACTTCAAATTCAACCGCAATTTTTGAAACGTCTACGCGATACGGCGGATGAGTTACGGGAACTGTTACATAGTAAGATTCTTCATATTTGTTGCCGTTGCGATCCCTAACCGTGCGATACATTTTTTTCTGTTCCCACGTCGTACGCTCCGGCACAATGTAATAATCGTTGCTCCAATCCTTAATGTCGCACTGAATGTACAAATCTGCAACTCTGTCAAAATTGCGTGGATCCGAAGAGCCCGCCATTCTGCGCGCCTCCTCTTCAGTGATAGTTTCGCATTTTAACTGGCGGGCGTTATCGTAATAACCATTGCGCAATTTCTGAACAAAAATATTTCCATAGCGTCTGAAGTCAATATTCGATGAAACGTCCAACAAAACTACACTGCGAACTCCGCGAAAATTGTAATAGCTGTCCTTGTAGTCTTTCTTTTCGGCTGAAACTGTTTGCGGCAAGATAAGACACGCCAACAGAAACATTACGCCGAAAATTTTTTGAATACTGTACATTGTAATTCCCCCCTTTTATTTTATTAAAATTTATTCAACAGATATTTTTTCTGCCGAAAATTTTTACTTTTTTAAATCAGCAATAGTTTTTTCAAGCTGCTGAATTCTTTTCATAAGATCCGGAATTTTTTTTATAGCAACTTGAGAACGTAACCATTCATTGTGCGGTTGCACAGGAAAACCGGAGCAAAAAACGCCTTCAGGCATATTTTTGGTAATTCCGGAGCGCGCCGCGTAAACCGAATTTCCGCCAATTTTTATATGACCGACAGTTCCGGTTTGCCCGCCAAAAGTTACGTTATCGCCAACAATCGTACTGCCTGAAATTCCGGTTTGTGCAACGATTAAACAATTTGCTCCAATTTGGCAGTTATGTCCCACGTGTACAAGATTATCAATTTTTGTACCGTGTCCAATTACCGTTGAACCCATAGCCGCCCTGTCAATTCCAACATGTGCGCCAATTTCTACATCATCTTCAACAATGACATTTCCAATTTGCGGGACTTTCGTATGAACGCCCTTTGAAGTTGTAAAGCCGAACCCGTCCGCGCCAATAACCGTCGAAGAATGAATTACACAACGTGCGCCAATTTCGCAATATTCACGAACTGTAACGCTTGAATAAATAATCGTACCCGCGCCGATTTTTGCATTTTGTCCAATATAAGTATGTGGATAAATAATTGCGCCGTCTGAAATTTCGGCGTTATCGTCAATGTAAGCAAACGCCATAATTTTTGCAGTTGGAGAAATTTTAGCATTCTTGCCAATAAAAGCTTTTTCGCTGATACCGTCCGGAATATTAATTTGCGGCTTGAAAATTTCCATCAGTTTTGCAAAGGCAAATTTTGGCGCGTCAACTTTAATTACATTTTTTTGAATTTCGCCGGTAAAATCTTTTGGAATGATAACGGCGGACGCGGCAGAATTTTTCGCCTCTGCAATGTGTTTTTCATCTGCAAAAGTCAATTCGCCTGCTCGCGCAGTTTCAATGCTGTTTAAGCCGGTAATTTTTATTTTACCGTCGCCGATTAATTCACCGCCCACAATTTCGGCAATTTCCTTTAAAGTTTTTTGCATAGTTTTACCTCACTGCAATTTTTGCAAAGTTTCATTTGTTACATCTATTCCGCCGTGCAAAATAATTGGTTGCGCCTCTGAACTGTCAACTACAACATCAAGATTTTTTTCCTGCGCTATTGCTGAAAGTGCCTCGTCAAGTTTATGCTGTACTTGCGTTGAATACGCTTGTTGAATCCCCATAAATTTTCTTTGAATTTCGCCAAGTGCGTTATTGCGTTCCTCTTCGCTCAATTCTGAATTTTCATCAAGCGTTGTTGCCGCCTCTTGTTGAATTTCTTCAGCCTTTTTTTGTCCTTCTTCGATAATCGATTTAATTTGCGGAGCCTCCTGCATAATTTTATTATAGTCAACGTAACCGATATTCGCTTGACTTCCGCAACCTGTCACAAAAAATGACGCCACTAAAAGCGCGGCAATTTTTATTTTCTTTGATAAATTCAATTTCTAATCACTCCAAAAAATTAAAATTTTAAAATATATTCGCCGTCAATGAATTGTTTTGAGTAAATCCGGCGTTAAATCTTTCGTATCTGCGCCTTCAAAAATCATTACGCCCGGCGATTTTTTTGTTGTCAACTTAAAATTTATGTCAGCGTTTTGGGATAATTTTTCTTCAAAATAAGGTCTTTCGTGTTTGATTAAAACCATTTGAAGTTTGTACATTGCGCCGAGTTTGCCCGCCTCATTTGCGATTGAATCTAAAATGGCGTCTTCGATTTTGACACGTTCCTTTGAAGTCTGCAAAAGTTCGTCTAAAATTTCACGGCGGCGCGTTTGACGATATGCCATTTCCTGCATTGCCGCCTCCATTAAAGCTTTATTGCGCGCTTGCGTGTCACGAATTTTTTGCATTGCCTCTTCACTGTATTTTTCTTTCAGCGCGTCAGATTCACGTTGAATACGCGCTAATTCGTCTGCAACTTGTGATTCAGCATAAGCTTTAATTTCCGCCGCCCATTCTTCCAAAAGTTCTCGCTGTTTTTTGTTTCTTTCAACTGTAAGTTCGTCAAGGCGTTTTTCAAATTCTTGAATCTGTTCCTGCGTCAAGTGCAAGCGTTCTGCATTTTCAAGTTTTAACGTGATATTGAACGCCTCATTCATATATAAATCACGATTTTCATTGCGCCGTTTGATATAATTTTCTTCGTTTTTTTCTCGGTATTCTTCGGCAATTCTTTTTTGGTGCGCTCTAACTTCGGCAAGTTGACTTATTAAATTTTGCATATTTCTTTTTCGCGCAGATTCTTCAAAAGGCGTCATATCAATTTCCGGAAGTTTTGGCGGCGAAACGGGGCGCATCATTTCATTAAGTTCAAGTTTCAGGCGAATTTCCTTGCCAATTAATTCTTTGAGTTTTTCGCCGTCAGAATGTTTAAGCAGGACTTGTTCAAAATCAATGAATCCAAAACCGTGAATGGGATTTTCTTGCTCAACTTTTTGGGGGCGTTCAACTTTTTCGGTTTTTGGCGGCGAATATAAAAACAGCCCGCCGCCAATTAAAACCGTTATAATCGCCGCCGCCGTCAACCTATAATTTGACATTGCCGCACTTCCTCGCACATACAAAAAAATGACCAGTGATCAATAAAATTTCTGATCACTGATCACTGAAGGCTGACAGATATTATTACTTACTAAGTTTTGAAATAACATCTTGAGTAATATCAGTTCCACCATAAACAACGGCTGAATTATCAATTACTACGCTTAATCCCTTTGAATCTGCAACTTTTTTAATAGTATCCATAACTGATTTTTCGATTGGATCAAGAAGTTCATTTTGTTTTTGTGCGAGTCTTTGTTGACATTGGCGATAATAATCTGCTTTTTCTTGATCTGTCATACCGGCTGATTTTTCTTCAAAATCTTTCTGAACTTCAGCAATAGCGGCGTTCATTTGCGCCTGTATATCTTTAAGGCTGGGATGCTGTGCCAAAATTTGTTCTCTGTCAACTTTGCCAACATTAACTGAACTTGCCGCCGACGCAATACCGCTGCCGGTTTGTGTCAACGCCAACGCAACAACACTTCCCATAAATACCAACGCAATAATAATGCTGATAATTTTAACTTGCTTTTTTTCCAATTTTAGCATTCGACAAAATCTCCTTCGTTTTTTCATAACAAGCCACATTATAACAAACTGGTTTTTTCATTGCAAGATTTTTTTCAGAAACTTACATTCGCCACATTCCACTAATCAACATAAAACCTAGAGCCAAAAAAATTAAGCAACCAATAAATAAAAATAACCAATCCGGCGCGTAACGCCAAATTAAATCATAGCTAAGTTTTTCCAATGGCAAATTTGAATCGTTGTGTGCTATTGGCAAATAAATTATTGCGCCCAAAACAATCCCAAATAATACAAGACAAATAAAACCTATAATGACGTCGAGTGGCAGTGGCAAAAAATCAAGCTCTATCATTAAATCACCTCCGAATAATACGTTGATTTTTGGAGCCACGAAATTCCAATTCTAAATCCCGCAACTCTTCGATATATTCGCCATCAACAATTACATCGACAAATTTTAAAAGTTCAGCGGCAGCAGCCGGAATTTCCTCAAATTTATAACCGGTATAAAGCCAAACATCAAGCCCTAAATTTTTTGCAGTTTTGGCAAGTTCCAACGCGGGCTCAATTTGTAAAAGCGGTTCGCCGCCGGTTAAAGTAATTCCTGTAAGCAGGGGATTTTTTTTTATAGCGGCGATAATTTCTGCAGTATCAAGATTTTTCCCGCCGTCTAATGCATGAGTTTCTGGATTATGACAGCCGGGACAATTTCTCAAACAACCCTGCATAAAAATTGCAAATCTTATCCCTTCGCCGTCAACGTAAGACTCCGGCACAATTCCGGCAACCCTAATTTTCAAATTTTTTCACCGCCTTTTAAAGTATAATCGACAGAAAAAATTTTTCAAGCGTCAAAAAAAATTTTTTTAATTATTAATATCGTCGTCAACATACAAAGTTTTTTGATTAGTAAAAATAACAAAGCCAGGTTTTGCGCCGCTAGGTTTTTTGACAAATTTACAGTGCGTGTAGTCAACTGGAACTTTTGAGGAGCCGGCAGCCTTTGAAAATTTGGCGGCAAGTTTAGCGGCGAATAATAAAGTTTCAGCTGAAGGTTCAACGCCGCCGCAACGAATGATAACGTGCGAGCCTGTAATTTCTTTTGTGTGCAACCAAATATCATCGGGCGCGGCGATTTTAAAAGTTAGCCTGTCATTTTGCGCGTTGTTTTTTCCAATTAAAATTTCTGTACCGTCCGGCGCGTTAAATTTGAAAGGTTCCGGTTTTTTGCTTGAGGCAGTTTTTTTCTTTTCAGCTTTAAGATAACCGCCGCTTGTCAATTCTGCGCGAATTTCATCAATATCAACAAGAGTAAGTGCGGTTGTCAGCGAATGTTCAACACTTTCAAGGTAGGAAATTTCAGCGCGGCACTTTTGAATTTGTTCGATAATGTGCGCGGTTGAACGTTTAAGTTTATCGTACTTTTTGTAAAAAGTTTGAACGTTATCTGCTATTGTCAATTTTCTGTCGAGTTGAATTTGAATTTCTTCGCCGTTTTCGCTGTAAATATTTTTGACAGAAATAATTTCGTCGGCGTGATCTTTGAAATTGTAGCGATAGGTTAAAAGGTTATCAGCTTTAATTCGCCAATCGTCGGCATTTTCGGCGGCGTCAAGTTCATTTTCGAGCACGGAAATTTTATTTGTTGCGCGTTTTAATTCGTTGTGAACGAGTTTAGAAAATTTTTCCTTATCCGGCGGCGTGTAACTTCCCAACATTTCATCTGCAACTTCAAGCATTTCAGAAATTGTTTCAAAAATTTTAACTTGTCCCTGCGAAAAATAATTCAGCTTAACGGCGGAAATTGCCAAAATTTTTCCGTTATCTTCGACGATACAGGGCGTGGGATTTTCGGCGGAAGTTTTAATTTCAATCAAAGAATTTTTCAAACTTGCAAAATCTGCGCTGTCAAGTTCAGAAATTTTAATATCGTAAGGCAAGCCGGCTGAAAAAATAGTTTCCTTGACAGTTTGCGGACCGAATCCTTGACAAAAATTCATAATCGATTTATCAAGGCGCAAATTTTCTTCAGATTTAATTTTTTCGACAATTTCTGCCACTTCGCAAGAAAAAATATCAAGTTTATTTTGCGCGGGAGGCATTTGATAAATTTGGTTAGGCAAAACAGTACGAACGCGGCTTGAATTTGTACCAATTTTTTTTAGTGCGTCAATAATTTTTCCTTCAGAAATTAAAATAATATTGCTGTACTTACCGATTAATTCAACTGCAAGCGTCAATGTTTGAATTTTTCCGCCCGCGCCGATTGTGTCAATGTCAATGAAAATTATTCTGTCAAGTTCAAATTGGCGAATATCAGCAATTCTGCCGCCCTCAAGATTTTTCCTTAACACCATGCAAAAAGTTGGAGGCTCAGGCAGATTTTCCGGCGATTTTTTAATAATATGCATTGAAGGATTTTGAGGAGCAACAGAAATGCGCAACAAATGACTTTGCCCAAAATTTCTAATTGTGATAGTGAAATTAGCTTTATTTTGCTGAGTAATTTTATCGACGCGCCCGCCAATTAATAAATTTGCAAGTTCGATAGTTAGGGGGCGCATTGAAAAGCCGTCCAAGTTCAAAATTTTTACCGCCTTTCGTAATTTTTTTTCGCCGTGCTGAAAATTTTTTAGTGAAATGTAATTTTTTTTCGCCGTGCTGAAAATTTTTTAGTGAAATAAAAAAAGTCGGCGAATTCCGCCAACTTACCGCCGCTTAATTTTTAATTTAAATTTTAATCCCTAGATTTACGCCGCAACATTTGTTGAACAAGTAGAATTGCGCCGCGCCCCAAGCCGGTTTCACGTGCAATTTCTTCAACCGTCATACCGTCAAGCAACATTTCACGAACTGCCGCTGAATCTCCGGAAATACCTGCGCCGTCTTGTTCTGAATCATCTGCCATTGCAAGTTGTTCCGAGCGTTTAGGCGGTGGATTTTCTGTTAGTGAACTTTCCAAAACTTGAGCGAAATTTTGCGTTGGAGGCTGTGAAGGTTGCGGGGTTATCAACATTGGCGGCGGGGGCATTGGACTTTTGGTAGGCTGTCGCGCAGATTTTGAGTTAACTTTTTGTTCAGCTAAATTAGCTTGTCTTTGCATTGTTTCAAAATTTTCAACTGCATAATCCAGCCGCGCCAATAAATCTTTTACTTCAGCTGACGCGCTGTCGATTTTTTTTAGCAACTTTTTTAATTCGGC
The DNA here is from genome assembly GCA_937915725.1 of uncultured Selenomonadales bacterium. Lineage (GTDB taxonomy): Bacteria > Bacillota > Negativicutes > Selenomonadales > Selenomonadaceae > Quinella. Next base: position 5,348 of record CALGGV010000299.1, on the reverse strand, counting down.
AATACGCCCTTCAATTTGAGTGCGACTGTGCTCTGAATCGTTAAAAAGTTTTTCCAAATGCGCCGCTTGAGTTTCCATACGCCCTATAATTTCATTGGCGGTTTTTTCTAAGTCTTGTTTAAATTTTTCAGTGGATTCTTCGGCGTCCTTGCGATCTTCATCGTCGTGTTTTCTTTTGCGGGCACTTGTCCACGCTACAAAAATAATTATCGCTCCGACGACGATTAAAATTATCATAAGTTCAGTTATCATTTAACTTGCAACTTTCTCAAAGCGAAATATCCAAAAGGCGTCCCTTTCTGTAGTCAACCGATAAATTATCTTCAGTTTCTTCTTCCTGCTGATTTCTTTTTGAACTGCGATAATAATAACCGCCGCCACGACTTCTGCGGTCGGGATCATCTTTAATTGTTCCGCCTTCAGCGTCATTTTTATTTTGAACTTGCGTTTGTTTTAATTCGGATTCTTTTTCTTGCCGCGCAGTCTCAAAGCCCTGTTGAAGTGCTGCCTCGTGATTAAGATTGTGTTGGACTTGACTGGCGTTAGCGGCATTTGCATAAGTCATTTGTACACCAACCGGCGCAATATCCATTTTTTACACCCCCTAATATTGTCCAAGTACAATTTGTCCATCTTCCAAAAGCATTGTGCAATGATGATATTCTTCCTGAACGCTTTTTACAACTGAATTTATTGAAAGTCTGACGCCGGGATAAAGAACATCATCAACACGTACCCTGCCATGTTTCATATCGCCTAATTGCGCCTCAAGTTCCAAAATCCTTTTTTCGTCTCGTTTAAGTTGACCGGCTATTGGAAATTGTGAACGGGTAAGCGCGTTAAGCTGATTCAATCTTTCTTGCGGGATTTTGCTCATATCGATTTTTGATAAAGTATTCAAAGTTTGAGTAATGTGCAAAAGTTTTTTCTTGCCTTCCTTGTAACTTTTGCAAACATTATGATATTCACGTTGCAAATTTGGATCTACGCCGACTGAAACGCGGGTAATAACGTAAGCCTCATTTCCGATAATTTTTGCTTGAACTTCTTCGCCGGAAACTGCCAAGCCACCCATAATTTGCCCGTGCTTGCCCTCAACAACAATTCTTTTACCTGCGCGAAGTGTCGAATGAAGGGCAACATCAGCAACATAAATATCTTTTCCCGCCTCAATAACGGCATTTTCAGCGAATGCAACGCGAACATCGCCAACAGCTTGAACTTTACAACGATTAGCACCTGTAACGCCGCCGCTGATAATTATATTGCGCCCTTCAACTTCGCCGCCGTTGACACTGCCTTTAATTTCAACGTCTCCGGTTGCCTTTACTGAAAAGCCTTGCTTAACATCGCCGTTAATTGTCACGCCGCCGTCAAATTCGATATTTCCGGTTTTAACTCCAACTGAACTTTTAATCAAAAGTTGCGGGTCGACGCTGATTTTTGTACCTGTATCAACAATTTGCCCTGCAATAGCCGCTATAAGCTGATTTTCGCCCAAAACGACTGTATTTTTGCCGTTAGGCATTGGAATTGGTCTGCCGTTTTGCGCGGGGACAATTTCGCCGTAAATGTCCTTACCGGGCGTGCCTTTAGTTTGCGGGATTCTAATTGCAAGCGTGTCATTTGCTTTAACAAGTACGAAAAGATTCAAATTTTTATAATCGACGCGGTCATATTCGTCCATAACCGGACGCCCTTTAACGCCGAGATTAAATTTTCTGTCAATGTAAGCATTTTCACCGGGAACGGCAGGATCCCCTTCAGCCGCAACGAAAATTGAAAAATGTTTAACGCCTTCTTCAATCGCCTCTTCGTCAATTCCGTAAACAATACCTTTTTCTTTTAAGGCGTCCATAACCATATCAACAGTTGGAAGTTTTGCGCCGTGTTTAGTGTCAAATTTGACTGACGCACGCATTTTATCGCGGCTAACCTCAACAACAATGGTTGCATATTCTTCAAGTTCATCGCTGACAAGCGGCGCGGAAGTTTGATTAAATTTTTCAATTTGTTCTGCAGTAACTTCGACAGGTGCCGCAATTTTTTGGGGTTGTCCTGACGCCTCACGCACTGTACGCGCCAACAATGCAACATCATAATCTAAAACGCCATAATCCCTCAAAATTTGGCGCATATCTGAAAGTTCAAAAAGAAGTTCATCTTCAACCGGATAAATTGTCAAGTAAACTCCGTCCGGTCGAAATTCATATTTATACCCGGCGTCAATACCACCAAGCGACGGGTAATTTGCATCTGCCACTATTGCATCACCTCACAAAATAGGGGCTAGGTGTTAAAAAAAATTTCCTAAAACCTAAAAAATCGATTTATTTCTAGCTAGATAATTTCTCATTTTTAAAACAGCCTTTGTATGCAGTTGAGAAATTCTAGCCTCACTCAAATGCAAAATCAAGCTGATTTCTTTCAAAGTAAGCTCTTCATAGTAATAAAGAGAAATAACTGTGCGTTCTTTTTCCGCCAATTTGTCAATCGCCTTTGCAAGCATATCTTTGAGTTCCAAAAATTCCATAGCATCGGCGGGATTGTTATCTACGGTTTCCGCGCTGTCAGTTTGTAAATATTCTTCAAGCGGAATAACTGTAGCGGCGTTACATTGTCCAACTAAAACTTGTAATTCGTCAACAGAAATTTCTAACGCCGCTGCAATTTCTTTATCGGTTGCACTGCGTCCGAGTTCATTTTCTAAGCGGTAAACAGTTTGTTCATACTTGCGAATTTTTTGGCGCATTGTAACCGGAATCCAATCTTTAGAGCGCAGATAATCAATCATTGCGCCGCGAATACGAACGCCTGCATAAGTTTCAAATTTTATATTTCTGGAAACGTCGAAACGATCTATCGCGTCCAAAAGTCCAAAAAAGCCGCTACTCAAAAGGTCGTCTCTGTCCAAATGTGGCGGCAAACTTATTGCAAGCCGCCCGCCTACAATTCGCACCAAAGGCAAATAATGTTCGGCGAGTTGGTTACGTACTTCAACAGTTTTATTTTCCTTGTATTGCTGCCACAGTGCGTTTACATCAATTTTTTCTGTATTACTTCCCATAAGTTTGTTCACCACCTATTGTAGTAAAATTTTAAAATAAAATTTTTTCAACGCCTTTGAATTTTTCGCTAAAATTTTTTCAGCGGCTTGTTAAAATTTTAAAGTCAAGCGTCAGTAAATTTTTCAACGCCTTTGAATTTTTCGCTAAAATTTTTTCAGCAGCTTGTTAAAATTTTTAAAGTCAAGCGCAGTAAATTTTTCAACGCCTTTGAATTTTTAGCTAAAATTATTTCAGCGGCTTGTTAAAATTTATTTTCCAATGTTGGGCAAATTATTTGCATTCAGCGGTTGAAAACCTTCAGCTGGTGGCGGTTGTGTGGTTGAATCTTCGGCGGGCGTTTCTTCAATAATTTCTTCGACGTCTTTTTTTAATTTTTTAATTTGCATTTCGTCATAATAATCGAAAAGCATCATAATGAAATAAGTTGCCGCGCTTGTCATAGCAAGTGCAAAAAAACTTCTAATTGCAAGCGTGACAATTCCTACGACGCCGCTTGCTATACCTGAAATAAAGACAATTACCATTGAGACAATTCCCAATGTTAATGCAGTTGCTAAAAAGTTCACGGTGAATCACCCTTTAGATTTTAGGGAAAAATCCCCAGTAATTAATCCTTAGTCCCTAAAAACTAAATATCTTTTTCGCCGCGGTCGATAGTTTTCACTTTGTAGACGCCGGTACTTAAATCAATTTGGACAGTACGCCCATAATTTCCGCCGGTATCTTCAGCGATAACTTTAATACCATTACGGCGCAGAATGTTTTTCACAGCCTCAGCATTTCGGTTGCCGACGCGCATAATATCAGTAGCGTTGGCGAAGGCGAACATTTGCGCGCCGCCCGCCAATTTTGCAACGAGGCGACTTTTAGATGCGCCCAATGCCAAAACGTCATTTAACATTAAAGGTATTCCTGTATCTGCGAATTTTGCGGGGTTATCGCTGGCGCGGGCTTGAGTGCTGTCTGGCAGCATAATATGTAACAGCCCGCCTATTTTTGTTTGAGGATCGTACAGCGAAACGCCAATACACGACCCCAGCCCATAGCTGATAAGAGTGGACGGACCGCGCCCGACCTTGTAGTCAGCCATGCCGACTTTTATAAGGGCTGCCATATCATTCAACTCCTACTGCTTTTATTAACGTTCCAAGCGAGCCTGGATCCGGCACTAAGAAAAAGTGTCCGTTAATTCCTTCTTCTTCTGATAAAAATTCTGTTTCGATAACCATAGCCTTATCGCCCATTTGTCCGAGCTGTACAAGTACAACATTCAAAATTGCGCCCGCCATATCCATTGCCATTGCCGGGATTGAAGGCAACATTGAAATGTGAGTGAAATTGAAAAAGGCGTTAAGATACGCGCCGGAAAGGATATTTCCAATTTCCTTTAAAGCGGATTCATCCATACCATCAAGATTTTGAGTAGTTCCTTTGGGTTTTCCCATCAAAGTATCAACCAAATAAAACGCGCTTTTTTGCGGCATAAGAAACAGAATATTACTGGGGGCTTTACCATAGACGCGCAGAAAAATTCCTACAACGATAACATCGGGACCGCCCACCAATTCCGGCACGTCCTCAATAGGAACAAATGCAACTTTTGGAACATTCATATCAATTTTTTTATTGATAATTTGTGAAAGTGCTGTTGCAGAATTTCCCGCGCCTATATTTCCAATCTCCCTTAAAGCGTCCAGCTGCAATGGGGAAAGGTCAAATTCATCCTTCATTAAAAAATCTCCCTTCGGTCGATTTTAAGAATTAAGGACTAAGGATTAAGGACTAGGGAATTTTTATTTTCCTTAGCCCTTAGCCCTTACCCCTTAGCCCTTATCATCCGGGTAAGCCGACAATTTCTTCCAAGTTCAGCATAATTACAAGGCGACCGTCCATATTGCCAATACCGCTCAAAAATTTTCCAATATCTTTATCGTTAATAGCTTTTTTAGTATCGACAAGTTTTGAACGAATAGTTAAAACTTCAGTAACAGAATCAACAAGCATACCAACGGGCAAATCGCCAACTTTAACAGTAACAATGCGCGTTTTATCAGTGTAAGGCGTAGGTTCAAGCCCGAGCCGCTTTTTCAAATCTATAACCGGCAAAACACTACCACGCAAATTGATAACGCCTTTAATGTAACTGGCAGAAAAAGGAACGCGGGTAATATCTACGAGGTTGCGAATTTCCTGCACTTGGAAAATATTTACGCCGTATTCTTCATCACGCAATTTGAAGGCAACAATTTGAATACCTTCGCCCATGCTTATATCTTCGCC
>CALGGV010000298.1 GCA_937915725.1 uncultured Selenomonadales bacterium | reverse complement strand
CATAGCCGCAACGAGTGCCGGTAAATCCCGCCGTTTTTGAAAAAGAGCGAAATTCTATAGCAACTTCCCGCGCCCCGTCAATTTCGTAAATCGAACGCGGGATATTTTTTTCTGTAATATATGCGGCGTAGGCGGCGTCGTACAAAATCACGGCGTCATTTTTTTTGGCGTATTCAATCCAATTTGCAAGCGCGGCTTTATTCAAAGTTGTACCGGTAGGATTATTCGGCGAGCAAAGATAAATTAAGTCAACTTTTTCAGCGGGCGGCGCAGGATTAAAATTATTTTCGGCAGTGCAAGGCAGATAAACCACGCCGTTAAATCTGCCGTCCGAATTTAAATTTCCGGTACGTCCCGCCATAACATTTGTATCAAGGTAAACAGGGTAAACAGGATCTGCCACTGCAAATTTGCTGTCCAAACTGAAAATTTCTTGAATATTTCCGCAGTCACATTTGGAGCCATCACTTATAAAAATTTCGTCCGCGTTGACATTCAAGCCGCGTTTTTGGTAATTCCATTCAGCAATTTTTTCGCGCAGGAATAAATAGCCTTGCTCCGGACCATAGCCACGAAAAGTTTCAGCATTGCCCATTTCTGCAACTGCCGCCGTCATTGCGTCTATACAAACTTTCGGCAATGGTTGAGTAACGTCACCAATTCCGAGCCGAATTATTTTTGAGTTAGGATTTTCGGTTTGAAATTTTTGAACGCGCTTTGCAATTTCGGTAAACAAATAATTTTGCGGCAACTTTAAATAATTTTCGTTAATCTTAGCCATATTTCAATCTCCAAAATTTTTATTAATTAACGCGGCAATTTCTTCACAATGACTTTCAAGCGCAAAATGCCCGCTGTCTACAAAATGTATTTCAGCATTTGGTAAATCTTTTTTGAACGCCTCCGCTCCCTGATAAATGAAGGAAGGATCATTTTTGCCCCATACCGCCAAAAGTTTTGGTTGATATTCGCGCAGATACTTTTGAAACTTAGGATAAAGTTTCACGTTATTTTGATAGTCAAAAATTAAATCAGATTGAATTTCAGCGTAATTTTCACGTTGAGTATAAAAAATATCCAGCGTGTAGCCGTCCGGCGCAACAGAATTTTCCGGCGTTCCAAAAGTGTATTGCCCAATAATTGTTTCCGGCGCAAATGCTGATTTATATTTTTCGCGCAGTTCAGCTGTAGGATTTTTCCAATATTCGGCACGCGCCGCCCATTTTTTACCGAGCCCTTCTTCATAAATGTTGCCGTTTTGGCTGACGATACCTAAAATTTTTTCCGGATTTTTTAGAGCAATTCTAAAACCAATAGGCGCGCCGTAATCAAAGACGTACATATAAAATTTTTCGACGCCCAAAATTTTTAAAAATTCGTCAACAACTTCAGCAATGTTATCAAAAGTGTAATTAAATTTTTCACGCACCGGAATATCAGATTGTCCAAATCCCGGATAATCCATCGCTATAACGTGAAAATTATTTTTGAGCAACGGGATTAAATCCCTAAACATATGACTTGACGACGGGAAACCGTGAAAAAGTACAAAATACGGCTTGTTTTTATCGCCGTCTTCACGGTAGAAAATATTTATTTCTTGAATTTTAATTTTGCTGTAATTCATAAAAATACCTCACTTGCTATAGCCTAAGCCCTCGACAAATTCATTAATACCGGCGTTGCCTTTAATCATTGGCTCCACAAAACTCCGCCAAACGTTCAAAACTATAACGCGGGGATTTTCTGTATCGTCAAGAGCCTTTGAAAGGGCGTGTGCAAATTCTTCCTGCGTTGAAACACTTTCAGCCTTAATCCCAAAACTTTGTGCGTACGCCACATAATCCATTGGATAATCTAATTCACAGGCAATGTATCTTTCTTTGTACAAAACTTTTTGCAACTGTCTAATCATTCCTAAACTTGTATTGTTGACAATCAGAGAAATAATTGGAAGTTTCAAGCGGGCGATTGTGTAATATTCGTTGCCCGTCATTTTAATTCCGCCGTCGCCACTAACGCAGATAACGCGGCGATTTTTGCCGAATGCAATTTGCGCGCCCATTGCGGCGGGTAAACCAAATCCCATTGTACCTAAGCCGCCACTTGTAAACCACGTGCGCGGCTCTTCAATTCTCAAATGTAACGCCGCCCACATTTGGTGTTGTCCAACGTCCGTTGCATAGGCGTAATTTTTGCCGGCGGTTTTTTTTGCAATTTGATTCATTGCCCACGGTACAGTCAATCTTTCAACTTGATAATCATAGTCAAATTCTTCCTGCCACGAATTAATTTGTTGCCACCAATCTGCGCGAGAATTATTAAAATCATGGCGCATTAACAAATTTAAAATAACTTTCATATCGCCGGCAAGTCCCAAACTGCCTTCAATATTTTTATCAATTTCGGCGGGGTCAATGTCAATGTGAATAAATTTTTTAGACTGCGTGTACTTGTTGACATTGCCTGTCTGCCTGTCGCCAAAACGACTTCCAATGGCAATAACTAAATCTGCCGCGGCAATGGTATTATTAGCGGCTTTTTTTCCGTGCATACCGGCAAAGCCCAAATTTTGAGGATGCCTGCGCGGAACTGCGCCAATTCCCATTAAAGTATTTACGACGGGCAAATTATATTTTTCGATAAACTGAATAATTTCTTTAGACGCGCCTGCAGAAATTGCGCCGCCGCCAACAATCGCCGCGGGGCGTTCAGCCTTTGAAATTTCTTCAGCCGCCTCCGCCGCACAAATTACAAAATCTGCGTCGGGTTTTCCAAAAACTTTTTCTTCGACTGATTTAAATTTGTAGTCAACTTCAGCAAAAAAAATATCACGCGGAATATCAATTAAAACAGGACCGCGCCGCCCGCTCCTTGCAATTTCAAACGCTTGCCGGATTGTTTCAATTAATTTGCGGGCATCTTTGATTTTGAAATTATGTTTTGTAATTGGCATTGTAATATCTAGAATATCAATTTCTTGAAAAGAATCCCTGCCCAAAAGTTTTGTATCAACTTGCGCGGTAATTGCAACTATTGGAACTGAATCCATAAAAGCTGTAGCAATTCCGGTAACTAAATTTGTTGCGCCGGGACCGGAAGTTGCCATACAAACTCCAACTTTTCCCGTTGCGCGTGCGTAACCGTCAGCCGCGTGTGCTGCGTTTTGTTCGTGAACTACCAAAATATTTTGTATTTCTTTTTCGTCATAAAGCGCATCGTACAGCGGCAATAAAACTCCGCCGGGATAACCAAAAATCGTATCGACGCCTTGTTCTCTCAAACATTCTAAAACCGCTTGCGCGCCTGTCATTTTCATTTTATCACTTCCAAAATTTTTTCATAATAATACTACATTTGCCAGATAAAAAAAAGCTCTGCTTAAAGGCTGGGGATTGTCGATAAATTTAAAATTTTTTGGAAAAAAATTGAAAAAGCCGCCCGATTTTGTTTTTACCGGCAACCTTTGAATTTCTGCAAAGTGGTAAACGCGGCTGTATACTTTAAATTGTAAAACCTTAAACGCGAAAAACCGCTAAGAGAGCACGCTTTTGCTACGCAAAACCGCGCAGGGCGGCGATTCTTTCTTTGCTTGCAAATGCGATGAGTAAGAGCATTTGCTGTTTCTTTCTTCTAAAGAAAGAAATGCCGACTTGTTAAAAAATAAAATTTTTGATTAACTTTACAGGCAAAAACTAAGACGGCATGGGGGCGTTAAAATTTTTTTATTTAAAATATAAATTTTCTTTGGCGAAAGTTAAAAGCGTTGAATCTTGCGCCAAACTGAAATAATCTGAATTTTGAATTTGAGTAACACAAAAATTTTGTTCAGTGATTGAAGAAAGTTGCACGTCCTCTGAAATAAAATTGTTATCTTCAAATAAATCAAAAGTTTGTGAGTAAGTTTGAGTTTTGCCGCTTGAATCAATAACTGAAATATTTTTGCCTTCGCCGTCTTTAACTGTCAAAGTTCCGTTGCCAATTTTAAAAATAACGTCGCCGTTTTTGTAGGTAACTTTTCCAATTTCGCCCTCGACAATAATTTTATCCTGCCCTGCTGTATAATCTTTGATAACGTCTTTACCCGCCGAATAAACAAAAGTATCAATTCCGTCGCCGCCGTTAAAAGTATCGTTTCCTGCGCCGCCATACAAAGTATCATTGCCCGCGCCGCCGTTCAAACTGTCATTGCCTTTACCGCCAAAAATTTCATCTGCGCCGGAGCCGCCGTCGATTTTATCTGCGCCGTTGCCGCCGGTAATTGTGTTGTCTTTAGCGTTGCCAAAAATCACAACGCCTTTTGTAGTTGCAGAGGCGTCAATTTCCTCAACAAGTGCTGAATAATCGCTTGCATTAAGCGTACCTTTGAAAGTTGCTCCAAATATCAATGAAGTTTTATTTAAATTGTAAGTTAAATTATTGTTGTAAGTTTTATCGCCAATGGTAATATCTTTGTCTTTAGCGTTCTTAAATGTCAAAGTTCCCTTGCCGATTTTGAAAACCATATCAGAATTTTTCAGAGTAACAGAATTTACCGCGCCGCTTGCAAGCGAAATTCTATCAGTTAAATTTACAAAATCGGTTATAACATCACTGCCGCCGCTGTAAACAAAAATATCTGCGCCGTCTCCGCCCGTCAGAGTATCATTGCCTGCGCCGCCGTACAAAGTATCATTGCCTTTGCCGCCGTTCAAACTGTCATTGCCCGCGTTGCCCAAAATTGAATCATTGCCCGCGCCGCCGTAAATGGTATTAGATTGTTTGTTGCCGGAAATTGTAAGATTTTCTGTGGCGTTGGAGGCGTCAATATTTTTTACACTTGAAGAATAATCTGAAGAATTTAAACTTCCGCTAAAATCTGCGCCGAGCGTGGCTGAAGTTTTCTTTAAATCGTAAATAAAATTATTGTAGTAAATATTTTTACCAATAGTAATTTCTTTGTTCTTGCCGTTTTTGACAGTTAAGGAGCCGCTGCCAATTTTTAAGACAAGGTCTGAACTTCTCAAAGTTGCGGCAGAAATTGTACCGCTCTTTAAAGAAATTTTATCTTCAGCAATATTAAAATCTGTGATTAAATCATTGCCGCCGCCGTAAATAAAAACATCTTTTCCTGCGCCACCCGTCAAAGTATTATTACCCGCGCCGCCGTAAATAGTATCGTTGCCCGCGTCTCCCAAAATATTATCTTTATAACTGCCGCCGGAAATATAATCATTGCCCGCGCCGCCGTGAATTGTGGAATTATTTTGGTTACTGCCGGTAATTGTATTGGCGTTATCGTTGCCGTAAATTTCGGATTCATCATCAACTTGCACGGCGTTTATAATTTTAACTTTTGTATCATATTCGCCGGAATCAAGATAACTTCCATAAAAATCAGAATTAAGAGTAATTCCCGTCCACGAAGAATTATAAGTATAACGCCCGTAAATTTGCGAAGTTTCTTTTTCCTTTGAATCAATTATGGTAATTTCTTTATTCTTGCCGTTTTTGACAATGATACTTTCGCCTTTTTTGAAATTTAAAGAAACGTCATTTCCGGAAAGTGAAGAACCTTGAATTGTATAATTTCCGCTAATTTTAATTGAATCGTCAGCCGCGCTATAATCCGTAATGTAAGTTTTTGTTCCGGAATAAATAAAAATATCTTCGCCCTTGCCGCCGGCAAGTGAATTAGTACCTTTGCCGCCGTTCAAAGTATCATCGCCCCTGCCGCCGATAATTGAATTTGAATTTTCATTGCCGGTGATACTGATATTTTGGAAAAGTGCGGAGGCGTTTGCAGTTTTTACACTTGGATAATCTGACAGGCTAATTTCGCCGCCTAAAAACGCCGTAGACGCCGTTAAAGTATCGCCCGTGATAGAAATCCCTTGCGGAGTTTTAGACCCGCCGAAAATTGTCGATTTTGCGCCTTGTGAGCCTTGTTTAAGATAAAAGGAGTCGTCCTTCATTCCAACTAAAGTAATATTGCCCGTTCCAATAGTCAAAATAACGTCGTCGCCGTTGATTGAACTTTTGCTGATTGTTCCGGAAGTTAAATTTAGCGTATCATTTTTATTAAAGCCGTAAATAATATCTTTGCCGTCGCCGTTTGAATAATTGTATTGCGAGCCGTCGGTTTTACCTTTGCTGTGAATTGTATCGTTGCCCTTGCCGCCGGTAATTGTTACGCTGTAGCCGGTGTTTGAAATAGAATCATCGCCTGCGCCGCCGTCGATTGTCGAAAAAATATATCTGCCTTTGATAGTATCGTTGCCTTCGCCGCCATAAATTTTGCTGTAAAGAACTTCGTTTAAATTCAGTGAATCATTACCCGCGCCGCCGTTCACAGAAAGATATTCTCCATAACCGGCGATTGTATCTTTTCCGGTGTTGCCGTTGATTGTAACGGAATTTCCGCTGTTGTAAATAAAATCGTTACCTGCAAGCGCGTCGATTGTTTCATTGTCAAAATCATTTCTGATAGTATCGTTTAAAGTAGTTGGATTAGGCGCAATATAAATTTTATTTGGCGAAACAACATTGACGTAGTGCAGATTTTTAAAAGTTATATGTTCGTAAGTTTCATTAAATTCAACACTGCTAACGCTGGCAACGTGTGGATAAACCAAAAAATCCCCGTCTTTCTGTTGCATAGTGAAATAGCCGGATAAAAATTGCAAAGTATCGTTTGAATTTGCGTTGAAAATAGTATCGTTGCCGTCGCCAATAATATATTGATAAATTCGCCCGCTGTGGCTTGCAGAAATATTATAAATTTCGTCGGCGTCTTTGCCGCCCTTAACTGTAATTTCGCCGTAATTTCCGGATAAACTTATAATATCATTGCCGTTGCCGGTTTCGATTGAAACTTTTTGAGCCGAATTTGAAATTGTATCGTTGCCTTCTTTTGCGTCAATCGTCACGTTCATAGCCAAATTTGAAATATAATCATCTTCAGCCGAGCCGTTAACCAAAGTATTTTTAGTTTTGTTGTTAATATTGACGTTGTAAGGTCCTTCAGTGCCGCCGGAAATGTTAATAGTTTTATCGGCGGCGTTGTAAATTGTAATGGAGCCTTTATCGTCGGTAGTGATAATAACATTGGAACCGGAAATTTCTTTTTTGTAAGTTACGTCATCGCCAAATTTTATTGTGTCTGTAGAATGATAATAATAAATTGTATCTTTGCCGTCGCCGTAATTATAAAAAAAAGTAATTCCGTAAGTGTTGCCGGTGTGTCCTAAAAGTGAATCATTGCCCGTGCCGCCTGCAAGAGTTACGCCTTTAACATTTCCTGCCGCGTAAATATAATCGTCACCGTAGCCGCCGTCGATATAAACATTTTTTGCGCTGCTTGTAACGATAGAATCGTTGCCGCCTTCGCCGTAGATTGAGGCATTTTCGCCAAGTTTTGTATTTGAAATTGAATCATTGCCCGCGCCGCCGTAAATTTCAGCCTTTGCGTTATTCTGAATAAAATCGTTTCCGGCGTCCCCGTAAATCGTGGAATTTTCGCCGTAACTTAAATTAGTAATGCTGTCGTGTCCTGCGCCGCCATAAATTGTAGCATTTGCGCCGCTGTTAGTAATTAAATCATCGCCCGTGCCGCCGTCGATTGAAACATTTTGCCCATAAGATTGAGTTAAAATACTTGGGTTGCCGCCGTAATTTATGAGGGTGTCATTACCTGCCGCGCCGTTTATCGTTACAAAATTTCCGCTGTTTTCAAAATAATCTGCGCCGGAAGTTCCTTGATAAGAAATGCTTGAATCTGTATTTTGTGAAACGGGTTCTCCGAGAATATTTAAAGTTTTGCCTACTGCGCCAAAAAGGGTTATATTGCCGCTGTTGATTATGCTAATGATAACCTCTGAATTAATAGCGGAAGTTTTATATTGCGCGCCGCTGATTAAAATTGTATCGTCGTCCCTGTAATTATAAACTGCGTCGTTGCCGTCGCCTTTTGCATATTTGATTAAATGTTTTCCCGTGCCGTAAGAATGCAAAGTAATTGAATCATCGCCCGCACCGCCTTGCACGGTATTTTTTTCAGCATTTGCATAAGCAACATAAATTTTATCGTTACCTTCGCCGCCGTTGATAGAAACATTGGAGGCGGTATTTGTAATTGTATCGTCGCCGGAGTCTGCAAAAATTACACTGCCGCTAATGCTGTTGTAAATTGAATCGTTGGCACTTGTCCCGTAAATCGTACTCATTTTTAAAATCTCCCTTCCATTGGTTTTATCGATTGAAATTATTCAAAATCCTTTTTCTTATTTTAAAAATAATAACATTTTTAATATTGCAGGTCAAAATTTTAAAAATCGAAATAGCTTGCCAAAAAGACTATTCTGCTTTATAGTTTGCAAGAATAATTTTAAATTGTGCTTTTTTGTGAAACTGATATAATAATTGGCGTTAAAAAAACTCATAGGGAGTGAAAAATTTGTTTGGCTTTTTAAAAAGACTTTTGGGCGATAACAACGAAAAAGAAATTAAACGAATGCAAAAAGTTGTCGATAAAATTAATTCTATGGAGGCTGGACTTCAAAATTACACTGACGATAAATTGACAAATTGCACTGAAAATTTTCGTGAACGTTTACGCAACGGCGAAACTTTAGATAGTATTTTGCCGGAGGCGTTTGCAGTTTGCCGAGAGGCGTCGCGCAGAATTTTAGGTATGCGTCATTTTGACGTTCAATTAATCGGCGGGATATGTTTGCACGAAGGAAAAATTGCCGAAATGAAAACCGGCGAAGGTAAAACTTTGGTTGCAACATTGCCGGTTTATCTGAACGCGCTGGAAGGTAAGGGCGTGCATATGGTTACAGTCAACGATTATCTTGCACGCCGTGACAGCGAATGGATGGGGCGGCTTTACAGTTTTTTGGGATTAACTGTCGGCTTGATTGTTCACGATATGGATTTTCCGGAAAGAAAATATTCCTATAACTGCGACGTAACTTTTGGTACAAACAATGAATTTGGCTTTGATTATCTGCGCGATAATATGGTAGTTCATCAAGAACAAATGGTACAACGCCCGCTCCATTACGCTATTGTTGACGAGGTAGACTCCATTTTGATTGACGAGGCGCGGACGCCGCTTATCATTTCCGGACCCGGACAAAAGTCTACCGAAATTTACGCAGTTATGGCGCGTGCAGTTTCAACTTTGCAGGAAGGTACAGATTATAAAGTTGACGAAAAACAAAAAACCGTTTCGCCGAATGATGAAGTTATTCCAAAAATTGAACAACGTTTAGGAATTTCTAATTTGTACGCGCCGGAAAATATCGAGTATTCGCACTGTTTCACGGCGGCTCTTCGTGCAAAATCTTTGTTCAAACGTGATAGAGATTATGTTGTACGTGACGACGAAATTATTATTGTTGACGAATTTACAGGGCGATTAATGCCCGGGCGCAGATATTCTGACGGCTTGCATCAGGCGATAGAGGCTAAGGAAGGCGTAAAAATTCGCCGCGAGTCTCAAACTTTGGCAACGATAACTTTCCAAAATTATTTTCGTATGTATGACAAATTGGCGGGAATGACAGGTACTGCCAAAACTGAAGAGGACGAATTTTTAAAAATTTACAAATTGCCGGTTATCGTTGTACCGACAAATAAACCCGTACGCAGAATTGACCACCCCGACGTCATTTACAAAAACAAACGCGCCAAATATAAAGCCGTCGGAAATATGGTTGAAGAAATTCACACCAAAGGGCAGCCGGTTTTAATTGGTACAACTTCAATCACTCAATCTGAAGAATTAAGCGCAATTTTGAAAAAGCGCGGAATTCCACACAGCGTTTTGAATGCAAAGTTTCACGAAAAAGAGGCTGAAATTGTAGCAAACGCCGGACAAAAAAATACAGTTACAATCGCTACAAATATGGCAGGGCGCGGCACTGATATTAAACTCGGCGAAGGCGTACCGGAACTCGGCGGGCTTTTTATCATTGGTACTGAACGTCATGAATCACGCAGAATTGATAATCAGCTACGCGGGCGCAGCGGGCGTCAAGGCGACCCGGGCGAATCCAGATTTTATCTTTCGCTTGAAGATGATTTAATGCGGCTTTTTGCGTCAGATAACGTTGCAAAAATTATGGATAAACTCGGTATGGAAGAAGATGAACCGATTGAACACACTTTAATTACAAAGTCAATCGAACACGCACAGAAAAAAGTTGAGGCTAGAAATTTTGACATTCGTAAACACGTTTTGGAATATGACGACGTTATGAATCAGCAACGCGAAATTATTTATGGTGAACGCAAAAAAATTCTCAACGGCGAAAATCTGCGCGAAAATATTATTGGTATGATTAACCACATTATAAAATCAGAAATGAATCAGTACGCCAATGAAAAACTTTATCCCGAAGAATGGCAACTTCCGGAAATTATCAAAGACGCCGAGCAAATTTACGCCGAACAAGGACAGCTTAACCTTTCAGAAATGGAAAAAATGAGCCGCGATGGACTTAAAGAATATCTTGAGGGAATAGCCGCCGCCAATTATAAAAAGCGTGAAGAAATGTTTGGTGAAGAAACAATGCGTGAACTTGAAAAAGTTATAATGTTGCGCGTTGTTGACAATAAATGGATGGAACATTTGGATCATATGGATATGCTGCGCGAGGGAATAAATTTGCGTGCGTACGGACAAAGAAACCCGCTTGTTGAATACAAAATTGAGGCGTTAGCAATGTTTGAAGAAATGGAGGCGTCAATTCAAGACCAAATTGCATCTTTGATTTATCATGTTGCGATAGTTTCGCAGGAAGAACAAAAAGTTCAGGGGCGGTCACAAACTACGCAAACCTCCTACGATGATGACGAAAACCCCGCCGAAATTACAAAACAATCTAAAGATGAAGATGATACTGAAATATTGAGCGGCGATAATGTCAATCCTGCTGAAATTTCAAAAAAAGTTAAAAATGCCAATGAAATTATCGCACGGGAACAAAAGAAAGTTCAAGACAGATTGCAAACTGCGCAGGCGTCGCACGGCGATGACGTAAGCCCTGCCGAAACTCAAAAAAAACTTAAAGATGCCAACGGTAAAAAAATCGGCAGAAACGACCCTTGCCCTTGCGGCTCCGGCAAAAAATATAAATACTGTTGCGGTAAAGGGAAATAGGCAGTAGGCAAAAGGCAAAAGGCAAAAGGCAAAAGGCAAGAGGCAAGAGGCAAAAGGCTAAAGTTTTTGGCGTCCGTGTACACGCAAATACACAAAAAAATCTAAATCTGCAAAATCTTATGGGAGGAAATATGAATAAAATTGTTAGAGAAAAAATCCCGCTTGTACATTGCATAACAAATTATGTTACGGTTAATGACGTGGCAAACGCAATTTTGGCAGTCGGCGGCTCTCCAATTATGGCGGACGATATTCACGAAGTCGAAGAAATTACCGCCATTTCAAGTGCGCTTGTCATTAACATTGGAACTTTGAATGAGCGCACGGCGGCTTCAATGTTTGCGGCGGCGTCTACTGCCAATAAAAAAAATGTTCCAATAATTTTGGATCCGGTGGGCGCGGGCGTTTCAAGCTTGAGAAATAAAATTACTGAACGCCTTTTAAAAAATTTCAAACTTGCGGCAATTCGCGGCAACCTTTCAGAAATTGCTTTTTGCGCAGGAAAAAATTCTTCAACTCGCGGCGTTGATTCAAATGACAGCGATAAAAAATTTTCTGCCGCCGAAATTGCAAAAATTGTAGCTGAAAAATATTCCTGCATTGCGATAATTACCGGCGCAGTTGACACAATTACCGACGGTAAAAATTTCGCGCAGATTAAAAACGGCGTTGCAGAAATGGGCAAAATTACCGGTACAGGTTGTATGTTAAGCGGAATTTTGGGCGCGTATATCGGCGCGTGCGAAGATAAATTTTCTGCCGCTGTAAGTGCCGTTGCCTCAATGGGAATTGCGGGCGAAATTTCCTTTGAAAAATATTCTGAAGTTGGTACAGGAAGTTTGCACATTGGAATTATCGACGCACTAAGCAAAATTGACGACGAAATTATTTCTGCGCGAGGAAAAATTTTTTATGAAGATTGATTATTCACTGTACCTTTGCACTGACAGAAATTTAACCGCAGATATTGAAAAAGCCGTCGAACTTGCGATAAATGGCGGCGTTACCGTCGTACAACTGCGCGAAAAAAATTGTACAAGCCGTGAATTTTTTGAAGTTGGAAAAAGTTTAAAAAAAATTACTGATTCAAAAAATATTCCGCTGATTGTCAATGACAGGCTGGATATTGCACAGGCGATTGACGCGGCGGGCGTTCACGTCGGACAAACTGATTTACCCTGCAAAGTCGCAAGAAAAATTTGGGGCGCAGAAAAAATTATAGGCGTTTCAGTTTCAACAGTTGAAGAGGCAGTACAAGCCGAAATTGACGGCGCAAATTATTTGGGCGTCGGCGCAATGTTCGCTACAAATACCAAAACTGACGCTAAACTTGTTACGCTTGACACTTTGAAAAAAATTCGTGCCGCCGTAAAAATTCCAATCGTGGCTATTGGCGGGATTAACCTTGAAACAATTTCAAAAATTAAACCTGCCAAAATTGACGGCGTGGCGGTTGTTTCTGCGATTATTGCGGCTGAAAATCCGGAAATTGCGGCGAAAAATTTATTAAAAGTTTGGAGGAATTAAAAATTGAAAACGGCTTTAACAATCGCCGGCAGTGATTCAAGCGGCGGCGCAGGTATTCAAGCTGATATTAAAACAATGACAGTTTTGGGCGTCTACGCAATGAGTGCAATTACCGCGCTTACCGCACAAAATACAATGGGCGTCCGCGCAATTTCAAACGTTACGCCAAAATTTCTGGAGCAACAACTTGACGCAATTTTTGAAGATATTCCGCCTGACGCCGTTAAAATCGGTATGGTTTCTTCAGCCGAATTAATTAAAACCATTGCTCAGAAATTGGAATTTTACGGCGCAAAAAATATCGTGGTAGATCCCGTAATGGTTGCAACCAGCGGCGCAAAATTAATTGACGATAACGCCGTTGAAACATTGAAAAAATTTTTATTCCCGCTTGCAACTGTCATAACGCCCAACATTCCTGAAACTGAAATTCTTTCAAATATCAAAATTAAATCTGCCGAAGATATGACACGGGCGGCGCAAATAATTTTTGAAAGTTACGGTTGCGCGGTACTTTGCAAGGGCGGGCACAGTTTGAACGACGCCAACGATATTTTGTACAGTGCTGACGGCGTGGAAATTTTTACAGGAAAAAGAATTGCAACTTCAAACACGCACGGCACAGGTTGTACTTTGTCAAGTGCTGTTGCCGCCGGTCTTGCAAAAAATTTAAGCTTAAGTGAATCAATTAAACATGCCAAAGAATATATTTCAGGTGCGTTAAGTTTTGGTTTAAATTTGGGCAAAGGTAGCGGTCCAATGAATCATGCCTTTGCTATAGTTGGATAGTGGAATGGTGGAATAGTTTTATAGTAAAAACTACCAAACTACCCCACTACCACACTAAAAATATAGGAAGTGATTAAATGCTTGAAGACAGAAAAATAGAATTAACAGCCCTGCGCGAAAAGCTGAATGAAATGGGGGATTCACTTTGACATTTCCAACAAGGAAGAAAAAATAGCCGAGTTGGAATACAAAATGGGCGAGCCGACTTTTTGGGATAACCCCGACACCGCGCAGCAAATTACTCAAGAATTGAACGGGATAAAATCCGGCGTTGAAACTTATAAAAATCTTTTGTCGAAATTTGACGACGCGCAAACTTTGCTTGAACTTGCAATGGAAGAAAACGACGATTCACAGGAAACTGAAATTGTTGCAGAAATTCAAAATATTAAATCCGGCTTGGAAAGTTTACGCCTTGAAATTTTGTTGAGTGAACCCTATGACTCTAATAACGCAATTTTAACTTTGCACGCGGGCGCAGGCGGAACTGAGGCGCAAGACTGGACGCAAATGCTTTTGAGAATGTACGTGCGTTGGGCGGAGCGTCACGGCTTTACAGTTGAAACGGCTGACATTTTGCCGGGCGATGAGGCGGGCGTTAAATCTGTCACGCTTTTTATCAAAGGTCACAATGCTTACGGCTTTTTGAAATCTGAAAAAGGGATTCACCGCCTTGTAAGAATTTCGCCCTTCGATTCAAATGCAAGGCGTCATACTTCCTTTTCAGCTTGCGATATTATGCCGGAAATTGATGACGCAGTGGAAGTTGATATAAATATGGCAGATGTGCGCGTTGACACTTACCGAGCAAGCGGCGCGGGCGGGCAACACATTAATAAAACTTCGTCCGCCGTAAGAATGACGCACATTCCAACAGGTATTGTTGTTCAATGTCAAAATGAACGCTCTCAAATTCAAAATCGTGAACAATGTTTAAAAATGTTACGCGCCAAACTTTTTGAACTTGAACTTGAAAAAAAGGAAGAAGAACGCGCAAAACTTGAGGGCGACAGAATGAAAATTGAATGGGGCAGTCAAATTCGCTCCTATGTTTTTCAGCCCTATACAATGGTTAAAGATTTACGCACCGGCGAAGAAACCGGCAATGTTCAGGCGGTTATGGACGGCGAATTGGATAATTTTATTCGCGCTTTTCTTGCAATGCGTGCAAATGTTGCAGTTTGAGAATTTTTAAAAATAAAAAAATTTTGCGCTTGACTTACTCGGAGGATTTAAAATGAAAAAATTTGGAGCATTGATAGTAATTCTTTTGCTGTTAATTGCGGCAATTCTACAATTTATTTTGCCGCGCACGGTTGAAAATATTTTGGCAACTCAAATTATAAATTCGACGGCGGCTACAGAATCTGAAGTTTTGCTAAGTTCAAATCCAAGTTTCAGAATTTCACTCGGCGAAATTGACAGGATTCACGCAACTGCTACTTCCGGTCGTATTGGCGAAATTAATTTTAAAAATTTGACGCTTGACGGCGACAAAATTCGCTTAGACGTTATGGAGTTACTTTTTCCCAGCAAAGATTTAACTTCACAATTACGCGCTCAAAAAATTTTAAAACACGCCGATAAAATCGAATTGCGCGGAATTGTTACTGAAGAAGAATTGAAAAATTTTATTTCCCAAAAAGATGATCACTTTCAAGATACGCAAGTTTCAATTACGCCCGAAGGCGCGTCTGCCTCTGCAAAAGCAAAATTTTTCGGCAGGACGATTGAACTTGATATTGGCGGAAATTTTATAGTTGTCAACGGCGATATTTATTTTCATATGACGCGCCTTAACAGCAATTCAATTTTAAGCCGCGTTAATGCAGATACTTTTTTGACTGATATAAAAGTTTTGGACAGCGCAAATTTGCCGCTTAATCTGAAATTTGATTCAGTGGAACTGCGCGACGGCGAGGCAGTTGTTACAGCTGTCAGCACGGTACAATAAAATGAGAAAATTTTTCTACAACAAAATTTTACTTTTAATTATTGCCGCCGGATTAATTTCTTCATTGGTTATCGCCGGGCAAAGACACGCCGTCGAAATTCATAATTCACGAGTTGATATGGCTATGGATTTTGACAGCTTGAAAAATTTGTCTGAACGTGAAGGGCTTGACTTTCAAGAAGTTTTGCTAAAATTTAAAAACGCCGGAATTACTTCACTTGCAATTTACGATACAACTTTTGAAAAGCTTACTCGCGCAGGAAAAGTTATAGCAGTTTACGGCACGGATATTATCACGAATTATCACAGCGGCGCGCTTAACAGTCAACTTTGGCGGCAGGCTGTCGAAATTGGAGCGATTGATGCTACAAAAGTTTACATAATCGGACGAACTCTCGAAAGTTACAACGCGGCGAAAAAAGATTTATTTTTGCGTTACGGCGAAGAACGAATTAGACCTTTTGCTATTGGCGATATTGAAGTTTTGGAAGTCAAGGCGCAATTCGGCGCGTTTATGAGTGCGCCACTCGGAATTGACGCCGAAGAATTGGAAATTGCAAGAAAAGCCGGCTTTATGATTTTGGCGCGTCCTAAAAATTTTAATCAGTGTACGCCGGAGCAAGTTAAATCTTTTTTTGAAAAAATTGAAGGCTATCCAATTTCAGAAATTGTTTTTGACGGACCGGAAATTTTGGGCTCCCCGAATAATATTGACGTAACGGCGGCAGAATTTAAAAAGCACGGTTATATTTTTGGAATGATTGAACATACAAGCCAATTACAATTTTACAATCAGGCGGGAATGTTTGAACTTGCCGAAAAACTCGGCTACAGTGAAATTGTGCGCCTTTATGCAATTCCAAAAGACGAACAACCGAAACTTTTAATTGATACGGCGGTAAATCGTTGGGCAACGACAGATCGTGAAAGAAATATCAGAATAAATCTTTTGCGCACGTACGATAAGCCCGCGCCGGGTTTAACCGTGCTTGAAACAAATTTAAAATATGTTCGTGACACTGCCGAAAAAATAAAATCGAACGGCTTTACTTTTGGCGTTGCCGGAACTTTCGATAATTATTTTCCAAACAAAATTTTGAGAGTTTTAGTTATAATTGGCGTGGCGGCGGCGGCAGTTTTATATTTTTCGCTAATTTCATATCGCGTCAATGCCAATAAAAAATTTCAGCTGATTTTGTTTGCAGTGCTTGCGATAATTGCGGCAGTTCCAATTTTAATGGGCGCAGGCGGCAAAGTTAGAATTTTGGCGGCGTTAATGAGCGCAAATTTATTTCCTGCACTTGCCGTAATTTGGCAGCTTGACAAATTCAGATTTGTTCAATTTAAATCTCAATTTGAACAGGAAAACGGCGGAATTTCTACACTTCAAATAATTTTAATCTCGGTAATTGCGCTTTTTGTAACAAGTGCGCTGTCGATGATTGGCGCGGCGTATTTATCGGGCGCGTTATCTGACGTAAAATATTTTTTGGAATTTGAAATTTTTAGAGGTATAAAATTAACTTTCGTATTGCCGCTAATTTTGGTGGCGGTTGCATTTTTACAGCGTTTCAATATTCTTGACGAAATGCAAAAAAATACTTCAGCTATTGCACAATTTAAGGCGATTTTAAATTTAAACGTAACGGTAAAATATTTATTTGCGGGAATTTTTGTAATAGCGGCGTTTGTGGTTTTAATCGCAAGGAGCGGTCATACGGCGGGAATGCCTGTTTCAGATTTAGAAATAAAAATTCGTGCAATGTTGGAAAGTTTGTTTTATGCCCGCCCGCGCTCAAAAGAAATTTTTATAGGACACCCTGCCTTTGTAATGGCAATGGCGGCTTTCCTGCAAAAATTTCCAAAATCAATTTGTTTTGTGTTGACAATCGTTGCAACAATCGGACAAAGTTCAATGGTTGAAACTTTTGCACATATGCGCACGCCTATTTTTATGTCATTTATGCGCGGAATTGATGGAGTTTTGCCGGGGGCGTTAATTGGCGCGGTTTTAGTTTTGTTTTTAAACTTTGCGTCAAACTTAAAAAATAAAACTTAATCAAAAATTTTTGAAAAAATTAGCCGCCCGCTTTTGTTTTTTTGATAAATTTTGAATTGTGGTAATAAAATAAATGCGGCTATATACTTTAAGTCAAGAAAAACTCAACGTGAAAAACCTGCAATGCGAGGAGTAAGAGCATTGCTCCGGGCGGGGAAAAAATCACACTTTCTTTTTGTTTTGGAAAAAAAGTACATTTAAAAATAATCCTACACAAAGGAGAATAGTAAAAGTCGTAATGAAAATTTTAATTTCCGGTTACTACGGTTCAAAAAACGGCGGAGACGAGGCTATGCTTGCGGCAATGTTGGAAGTCCTGCGCGAAATGGACAGCAATATTTCTGCAACTGTAATTTCGCTGAATCCCGAATATACAAAGAAACGCCATAAAGTTGACGCCGTAAAGTGGCTGGATATTTTTTCAATAATAAAAAAAATTCTTGCGGCTGATTTACTGATAAGCGGCGGCGGCAGTCTCTTACAAAATGTCACAAGCCGCCGTTCGCTGTACTATTATTTGGGAATTATTTTTTTGGCTAAAATTTTTGGGCGAAAAGTTATGCTGTATGCTCAAGGAATTGGTCCAATTCGTGGCGCGTTTGCTCAAAAACTTATGACTTTAATTATAAACCGCGTCGATTTAATTACCGTTCGTGATGTTGGTTCACTTGAAGAATTAAAAAATTTAAAAATAAATCGCCCGCCAATTTTTTGTACTGCCGACCCTGTGCTTGCAATTAAACCCGTGCCGCTTGAATTTGGAAAAAAAATTCTGCAACGTCATAAAATTTCAAGCGATAAAAAAATTATTGGCGTATCAGTGCGCCGCTGGATAAATTGGCAAAATTGTCAAGCCGCACTCGCGCAGGCTCTCGATAAAATTATTGACGAAATTGACGCCGAAATTATTTTTATTCCAATGCAATTTCCGGCAGATATTGACGCGGCAAAATCTATCGCCGAACTTATGAAAAATCCCGCCGTAGTTTTGGAAGACGAATTTACAACCGGCGAAATTTTATCTTTGGTAGGCTGTACAAATGTTTTAATCAGCATAAGGTTGCACGCGCTGATTTTTGCGGGCGTTATGGGCGTTCCAATGTTGGGGATTTCTTATGATCCCAAAATTGAAAGATTTTTAGATTCAATCGGCGAAAAACCACTCGGCAATTTGTCTGAAGTTACAGCTGAAAAAATTTTTACTGAAACAATAAAAAAACTCGACGTAAAAAATTTTCACGACGAATCATTATTAAAAAATCTGCGCGAGGCGGCGTTACAAAATGCGCGGCTTGCAATTAAACTGTTGAAAAAATAATTCCCGTACAAGCGGGATTTTTTTATTTCCAAAATTTTTTATAATCTGCTATAATAACTGCCGCTAAAAAATTTTTTTATTTTGGAGGTTTTTATTTTGTATCGTAAGGTAGATACTAATTTAGATTTTGCAAGCCGTGAAAAAGAAGTTGAAAATTTCTGGGCTGAAAATAATATTGCACAAAAAGCGATTGATCAGCGCGAAGGTTGCAAAAATTTTACATTTTATGACGGTCCGCCAACTGCGAACGGACAACCGCACGTCGGACACGTTTTAACTCGCGTTATCAAAGATTTATTCCCGCGTTACCACTCAATGAAAGGCGAAAAAGTTTTACGTAAAGCGGGCTGGGATACTCACGGCTTGCCGGTTGAATTGGAAGTTGAAAAACTTATCGGAATTAACGGCAAGGAACAAATTGAGGCTTACGGGATTGAACCATTTATCAAAAAGTGTCGCGAGTCTGTCTGGAAATATAAAACCATGTGGGAAGAATTTTCCGGCGTTGTAGGTTTTTGGGCTGATATGGAAAATCCCTACATTACCTACGAAAATTATTATATTGAGTCCGAATGGTGGGCGTTGAAAGAAATTTGGAAAAAAGGCTTGCTGTACAAAGGGCATAAAGTTGTTCCTTACTGCCCGCGCTGTGGTACGCCGCTTTCAAGTCATGAAGTTTCACTCGGCTACAAAGATTTAAAAGAACGCTCCGCCGTTGTCAAATTTAAATCTGTTGACGATGACGCTTATTATTTGGCGTGGACTACCACCCCGTGGACTTTACCTTCAAATTTAGTTTTGTGTATGAATCCGAAAGTTGACTACGTAAAAATTCAAGTCGGCGATACGAAATATATTTTGGCTGAAGCATTGGTTGAAAAAGTTTTTGAAGGCGTCGAAGGCGAAAGAAAAATTATTGAACGTTACAAAGGAAAAGACTTAGAATTTAAAAAGTATGAGCCGCTTTATCCTTTTGCAGATGAAATTGTAGAAAAATCCGGCAAGCAAGCATTTTTCATAACTTGCGATGATTATGTTACAACTGAAGACGGCACGGGGATTGTACACTGCGCGCCCGCGTTCGGCGAAGACGATAACCGCGTTTGCAAAAAATACGATACGCCCTTTGTACAATTTGTTGACGGCAAGGGCAATATGACGGCTGAAACTTATTGGGCAGGAACTTTTGTAAAGGACGCCGACCCAATTATTTTGGCTGACTTGAAAAAGAGCGGCAAACTTTTTAAAGCTCCCGTATTTGAGCACAGCTACCCGCACTGCTGGCGTTGCGATACGCCCTTGATTTATTACGCGCGTGAATCGTGGTTTATTAAAATGACGGCGGTTAAAGAAAATCTTTTGAAAAACAACGCGCAAATTAATTGGATACCGCCTACAATCGGCACGGGGCGTTTCGGCGATTGGCTCGAACACGTTCAAGATTGGGGAATTTCCCGCAACAGATACTGGGGGACGCCGCTTAATATTTGGGAATGTTCCTGCGGTCATCAACATTCGGTAGGCTCGATTGAAGAATTAAAATCTTTGTCTAAAAATTGTCCCGACGATATTGAATTACACCGCCCGTACATTGACGCCGTAACTTTCCCCTGCG
>CALGGV010000297.1 GCA_937915725.1 uncultured Selenomonadales bacterium | reverse complement strand
GGCGAGTTTAACGCGACGCAGTATCCGATGACCCTCAAACTTAGCAATCAACTTTTGCAACATCTGAGTGGGATAACATCAACACATTCATTTGATACCGCCCGCACTGCTTTAATCAACGCAGGCGCAATCAAACATAAAAAATTGGTTTACTCCTTACCTGAGCACTACGGAAAATTTCCGGAAATTGCAGGGAAATTGCAGGGAAATTTTGCGGAAACCGAAAGGAAATTTTCAGGAAATTCTGCGGAAATTTTCGGGAAAGATTCTTTAGATAGTACCTTTCTTGAAGTGTACCCTGAAGAAAAAGAAAAAGATAAAAATAAAGAAAAAGAAGAGAAAATCACCACCACCACTGCTACGGCGGGCGCGCGCGAAAAATTAAGTACTAACAGCGAAGAAGTAAAGCAAGCGTGGTTTTTAGCTGAAGGCGAAAACTTGAGAGGCTACAACGCCCTAGACTTGATACAGCTTGAAAATCAATACGGTACTGACGCGGTAGTAAACGCAATTCACGAGGCACATCGTGCAAATACGCAACCACGCCTTCACTACAATTTTTTGAAGGCAGTTATAGAAAGACGGCAGAAAGGAGGCACAAGAAATGGCGGGAAAGCAAGAAATAACGGAAGTGTCGACAATTCGCAATATGCAGGGGTTGACACCTTTGATTAAAAGAATGCAAGCCGAGCTTGATAAATATGAATTGGCTTACCCTAACACTTACGTTTCAGATTGGTTTTTGGTAAATATCTGCATTGCCGAAAGGCAAGACAAGCCCTGCGCGGGTTGCAAAGGCTATCCTTGCAGAAAAGACACCGGTCAAGGCTATCAGCACTTTGTGACAGTCGAAGGCGGCAAATTGAACATACGCTACAGACGTTGCCCTTATTCAGCAATAGCAAACAACAAGCGCGTAGCGAAAATTCCGCCTATGTACGCGGACAAGACTTTTGCAGATTACAAGATTGACAACGGCAACTCAAACGCGGTTAAAGGCGCAAAATTACTGCAGAGCTTGTACCTTTTTGGCAATCCTGGTACAGGAAAAACATTTTTGGCGGCGATAATGGCAAATGAGCTGTTGAATCAGGGTAAATCTGTGATATTCACTGATACGCCGTCCTTGCTTGACGAAATGAAAAACACTTTCGACAGGGAATCAGAGGCAACACTTGAAGGCATAATGAATAAGCTTGCAAAAGTTGATGTGTTGGTACTTGATGATTTTGGCACTGAAACTCCAACGCAATGGGCAGTTGAAAGGCTGTACCTTGTGATAAACGCACGCTACAACGCACAAAAGCAACTTATTATCACTTCAAATTATGACCTGCAACAAGCGGCAGATAGATTAAACCACCCGTCAAAAGGCGAAGTCGGAGTAACCGGAAGTAGGATAATCTCAAGAGTTCGCGGCTTGTGCAAAATTGCGCAGATAAGCGGTCAAGACAAAAGGAGGGCTTGAAGATGACGGTAACGCACGCAAGGCTTGTCGTCAACGTTGACAATTACGGCGAAATTTGGGCGAAGGTCGAAGAAACCCGCGCAAAACTTAATTACCTTGAAAAGTACGCGACCTATATGGATTTTATAGAAAATTTTTAGGAGGCAAAAAAATGATAACACATACAGAACTTTTTAACCGCGCGGCTGAAAATTACGATTTTGGCGGTATTTGGGCGGTAGAAGATGCAGTAGAAAAAGACCTTGCAAAATCTGAAAAAGAGTATTGGGACAGCGTCCAGCGTTTCAATTACTCCAACGATAAAAACTCGGCTTTCGTCGATATGTACTACGCTTACGTTCGCTACTGCAAAACTTACTCCGCTTATATTGCGTTTTTGAACTAAAGGAGAGAAAAAAATGACGGCAGAAAAAATCAG
>CALGGV010000296.1 GCA_937915725.1 uncultured Selenomonadales bacterium | reverse complement strand
TATCGGTACTGCCGCCAAAATCAAAATTCAATTCAGTTTGTGCAACGGGCGAACCTGCGTAGCACGTAACGATTAACTTTTTCAAGCCGAGCGCGTTAAAATTCATGGCGAAATATTTAAAAAATTCACTCTCGTAAGGATCATCGCAGTTGCAAAGAACAGTTTTTCCCTTGAAAAATTTTTGATATTCTTCGTGGCGCAATTCGTTTTCAATATCCTCAAGTTGCGTGTAAAATTCGTCTTTCTTAGCCTTAGCCGCCGCATTTAAATTTTTGTTGCTGTTACGCGCCATTACAATCGCCTCCATAAAAAATTTAACGAAAATTAAATTTTTCCTGCGCGATAAGAAAAATCTTTTTGCAGAAAAAATTCAGCAGTTGCTGTTAAAATATTTAAGATTTAAAAAAAATTCTGGAGGCGAGATTATGAACTTGAAAAAGAAAATTGCATTGGGACTTTGTAGCGTAATGTTGAGCGGCGGAAATGTTTTGGCTGCAGATTTTTCTGTTGTACAAAATTCAAACGGACCAACGCTCGGCTATTCGCCAAATTCCGGCGTAAAAATTCTCAATGTCAAGGGATTATCTTTCAAAGATTTAAATCGCAACGGCAAACTCGACAAATACGAAGATTGGCGGCTTACTCCCCAACAACGCGCTGAAGATTTGGCAAAAAAACTTAGCATTGAACAAATTGCAGGTTTAATGTTGTACAGTATGCATCAGCGTCAAATGTCAACCGAACTTACAGACGAACAGAAAAAAATGCTTGAAGTTGACAATATCCGCACAATTTTAAACGCAGACACCGGCGCAAGTGCCGCCTTAACCGCCCAATGGAATAACGCCCTTCAAGCCTACGCAGAATCTTTGCCTTTCGCAATTCCGGCAAATACCAGCTCCGACCCGCGCAATGACGCTCGCGGCAACGGCGTTTATTTGAAAACTGTTGAAGATAATGTTTCACGCTGGCCAAGTCATTTGGGAATTGCGGCAACTTTTGATCCTGCAGTTGCTGAAGACTTCGCCCGCACTTACTCAAAAGAATATCGCTTGTTAGGAATTGGTACGGGACTTTCGCCGCAAATAGATTTGGCAACCGACCCGCGCTGGACAAGAAATTATGGAACATTTGGTGAAGACCCTGCACTTGCACGGGATATGGCGGCGGCGTCAATTTACGGCGCACAAGAAACTTTCAAAGACGGCGTTGACATTGGCTGGGGAGAATACAGTATTAACGCAATGATGAAACATTTTCCCGGCGACGGCGTAGGTGAAGGCGGGCGCGAGGCACATTCACGCTACGGCAAATACGCGGTTTATCCCGGCGGCGCGTTTGAAACTCAACTTATCCCCTTTGAAGGCGCAATGCAAAACGGCGGCAAGGCGGGGATGCCTTCAGCGGTTATGATGTCATATTCTATTGCGTGGAGTGACGGCGGCGAACTCGGCGATAAGGTCGGCAGTGCTTACAGCAAATACAAAATTGATTTACTGCGCAATAAATATAAATATGACGGCGTAATTTGTACTGATTGGTGCGTAACGTGGGATACCGACAAAAGACTTTCAATGGCATGGGGCGTCGAAAATCTTACAGAGGCTCAGCGTCATTACGCGGCGTTAATGGCGGGCGTTGATCAATTCGGCGGCAACAACGATAAAAATCCTGTCATTGAGGCTTACAATATCGGCGTTAAAGAACACGGCAAAAAATTTATGGATAAAAGATTTAGAGAATCCGCCGTCAGACTTTTGAAAAATATTTTCCAACTTGGACTTTTTGAAAATCCTTACCTTGACGTTGAAAAATCTGCGCGAGAAGTAGGAAACGCCGAAGATTTACGGCGCGGCTTTGAGGCGCAATTAAAATCAATAGTTATGTTGAAAAATAAAAACGGCGTCATACATTCTGCAACAAATTCAAATGTTAAACCTACAGTTTATATTCCAATGGTTTATCGTGATTCTTTGGAAGTCAAGCCGTTCAATTCGTACACTCCCGCAAGTTGGACTTTGCCCGTTGATTTAAAAATCGCGCAGGAATATTTTAACGTTGTAACAGATACAGTCGGAAATTTCAGCGGCAAGGATAGAGACGGTAAACCAATGGCACTTCCTGCAGATATTGTAAGACTTGCGCCGGAAAAAGTTGCTGCGTGCGATATGGTTTTGGCGGTTATTTCTAATCCAATTCCCGCCGGTAACCAATTTGACGGCATAGGCTACGATAAAGACGCGGGCTATATTCCAATTTCCTTGCAGTATGGAAAATATGTTGCAGATTCTCCCGCCGTGCGCCGTTCGTCAATCGCAGGCGATGAAGGCGAAAATCGCTCCTATTTCGGCAAGACTGCGCAAATTGTTAATCCAATGGATCCTGAAAGTGTAAATTACAGCCGTGAATGTTTAAATACACTCGGCAAAAATATTCCTATTGTAACTTTGATACACGCAGATAAGCCGATGATTTTCAGTGAAGTTGAGCCAAATTCTGACGCAATTTTAATTGGTTACGGCGTAAGCGATAGGGCGTATTTCGATATTTTAACCGGCAAATTTGAGCCACAAGGTTTACTTCCAATGCAACAGCCGCGCGATATGATAACTGTTGAAGAACAAAAGGAAGACGTGCCGCGCGATATGACTTGCTACACTGACGGCGAAGGCAACACTTACGATTTCGCCTTTGGATTAAATTGGAGCGGCGTTATCAAAGATTCTCGAACTGCAAAATATAAATAATTTTAATATAGTTTAAAAATTTAAGGAGTAGTGATTTAAAATTTTCACTACTCCTTTTTAATTTTCACTGTGATAAATAGCACTTAACTAGAAAAAAACAAATAAAAAATTTTTAAACCAATGGAATAACCAAATTAAAAGTTGTACCTTTGCCGAGTTCACTTTCAACTTCGATTTTTATGCCGTGATTATTTGCAATCCAACGCGCAATAGTTAAACCTAATCCGCCGCCGCGTACATCCTCAACCGTTTCAATTCTAAAAAATCTTTCAAAAATCTTTTCAAAATATTCCTGCGCAATACCAACGCCGTTATCAGCAATGCTCACCAAAATTTTCTTGCCGTCAACTTTTGAGGCAACAGAAATTTTTTTGCCGTCCGGATTATATTTAACGGCGTTATCAAGAATTTTTCTAAGCATTTCCAAAATTAAATCTTCATCGCCGAAAATTTGGGCGTCGTCATTTTGAACGATTTTAATTTTGTGATTGGGAGCAACACTTTGCATTAATCCTACGGCGTTATCAATCAGATATGCCAAATTAAAATTTGTTTTACTAAGTTTTTGGCGATTCTGATCGATTCGCGCAATGAACAATAAATTTTGTATAATCCCTTCCATACTATGTACAGAATCTGAAATAGCGTCTGTCATTTCAGCAAAAATATTTTTATCGTCGAAACCGTATTTTTTCAAAACTTCGGTTGTACCGAAAATCGCAGTTGCCGGATTAATCAGCGCGTGCGAGGCGTTTATAACAAATTCCTGTTGCTTGTCAATTCCGTCTTGAATTCTGTCAAGCATATCATTAAAAGTTTTGGCAAGTTCGGTTAATTCGTCATTTGCCGGCGAAATTTTAATTCTCCCGTCCATTCTGCCGAATGCAATATTTTTGGCGTGCTCGGTCATAGTTTTAATCGGCTTTAAAACTTTTTTACTTGCAAAATTTCCAACTGCAACCGCAAAAATAATTCCAAATAAATCCAAAAAAATTAACATATTTTCTAACCTGTCAAGTAAATCTTTTTCTGAAGTGATTGTGCGGAAAAAATAAAGTGTGACGTGTTCGCCCTCAAAAGAATAATCAGTTTTGGCACGATAAATCAATGAACTGCCTATCGCCGCCACTTCCATATTTTCATCAGCCAAAATGGAAGGATTTTTTAAAATATTTTTATTAAAATTTTCGTTTGAAAAATAATGTGTATCGCTGTCAACAAAAATATTTCCATAATCATCAAAAACTCTAAGTACAACGCCCGCAATTAACGGCTCGTGAATTGAACCGACTTTGAAAGCGTGCGTGTCCTGTGCGATTGTGTCAACCAAATTTTTAACATTTTCCATGCTGTATTTAATGGAGCGGCTGGCGGGTCTGTAAAGCGCGTAATAAACGCCGAAATACATAACCGCGTTGATAATCATCAGCAACAAAAGAAAGCACGCAGTATAAGTTATCGTAATTTTTGTAGAAATTTCCGCGTTTCGATATTTTTGTAGTATAATATTCATAAAACAAACTCCTTTAAAAATCGGTTGCACGGAGATAAAAATGAACGAAAGAATTGTAGCAGGGTTACTTGGCTATTTGACACTTTTTACGGGCGCGTCCATGATACCGCCTTTTATACTTGCCGCGGCTTTTGAAGAAATTGGCGGCGCGGCGGCTTTTTTGCTGTCAATATTTTTGTGTATTGCCGTAACTTTTGAACTTGAAAGATTTGGTGGCTTGCAAGGCAAAGATAATATCGGCGTTCGTGACGGAATTGCAATAACCGGCTTAGGCTGGCTTTTAGTTTCAATTTTGGGAACTGTACCATATTTGGCGGGCGGTTATTTAAATTTAATTGACAGTTTGACAGAATCTTTTGCAGGATTTTCAGGAACGGGCGCAACTGTTTTTGAAGATGTTGAAATTTTGCCGCGCAGTATTTTACTTTGGCGCAGTCTTTCAAATTGGGTTGGCGGCTTAGGAATTGTTGTAATTTTTATGGCGATTTTATCACAACT
>CALGGV010000295.1 GCA_937915725.1 uncultured Selenomonadales bacterium | reverse complement strand
TCGACAAGCCTTTTTTGTTTTTCAAAAATCATTTACACTGAAATTATAGCCGCAAATTTTTATTTCGTCAACCTTTACAATCTAAAAATATTCTGCTATACTTCAATGGTATTTGAAACGTGGGCGGTTGCATCACTTCCCGAAAGGGGGTGAGGCTATGCGTATCGTTAAGTTTATCGTCCGTGTGATTATCATCGCCGGCGTTATCCTTCTCGTACTCAGCAAAACAGCCGCCTAAGCTCGCACAAGCTCAAGCGGCTATTGCCATTTATCACTAACAGCTTTATTTTATGAGCAACCGTCTATCAAATTCCCTAAACGCTCCGTTCCATTTGCGGGGCGTTTTTGTATTGAAATTATAGCCGCTTATTTTTTTCCTGTCAACTGTAAATATTTTTCCATTAATGCTGAAACTATTTCCGGCTCTGTCATACCTGCGCGAAATCCATAAGCCGCCATTACTGCCGCGTCGTTTTCTTTGTGCGCCGCCCGCAAATCTTTTGGCATTGTCAATTCATTGTATAAATCTGCCAAACTTGCCGCCGGATATTGCGCCCGCGCGTCTAAGATTTTTTGCGCCGTACTTTCGATTTTCAAACGCTGCTTTTCATTCGCCGAGCACCATACAAAATTATTGTACACTATCGTTGCTGAATATCTGTAATCTGATTTTAACCGCCCGCAAACCGCACGCGCCCAAGCATTATGCACTGAACTTGTTAAAATCCCAAATTCATAAAGCCCTGCGTTCGGAATAATTTGCACAGCATCACTTACAATAATATTCGGCGTCATAAATCCTATTGGAATATAGCGGCGATTTTCTGAACTAACGCGCGGAATTGCAAGATAATTTGTTTTTGGTTGTCTATTTGATTGAAAAAGTGAAGGCGTTTCTGCGTCTTTGCGAGTAGCGGCGGCTGGACTTTTTAAGCGAAATTCTTTGACTGCTTTAACTCTTTCCATAACCACATTCATTTTATTTAATTCATTTGGCGGACAATCTACAAGCCAAAGACAATAACGAATTTTGCCGTTAATAAATTCTTCAGCTCCAACATAACGGTGAATATATTTCAGTGCAAGCGGTTCACGCTTAATAAAACTTTCGTATTCTTCAGCTTTAATTAATAAATTTCCGTCGTCAGTTGGACCACTGCCGCGCGTCATTTTTGGAACATCGCAAATTGGCTCATCTCTTTTTTCAACATAAGCGTTGGGCGCGTCAAACAGGTAGCCGTTGATATTTCTTGCGGGAAGTGCAATAATTTCTTCCTTGATTAAAAAAGTTTTGTTTTTGTCTTTATCGTCAACTTTTGCTTTGTCAACTTTTTCTTTGCCGAGAAATTGCACTTCAAAAATTTTTTTCTGCAAGCCGTCAACCTGCGAAAAGGCAATAATGACAACGTGAACTTGCGCCATATCGGGGGATTCACTGAACCATTTGAAAGTACGGTAGGCAAAATCAATGTGAACGTTTAAATTTTTCCAGAGCGGCGCGACCTGTTCGCCCTGCGTGATAGAATTTGTGGCAACGAAGGCGCAACTAATTTTTGTCCCTTGAATAAAATCAGCCGCCTTTTTAAACCAACAACAAACATAATCGAGCGGCTTAAAATCTTTGCAAACAGCAAGCACGTCAGATTTTTGGGCGGCGTTTTGCCCTTTCGTGGAAATGAAGGGCGGGTTGCCGACGATAAAATTTAAATCAGCGGGGGAAATTAATTTTTGCCAATCGAAAGTCAAGGCGTTTTTGCAGATAATGTGCGGGATTTTTTTTAGCGGGAAATGTGGCAGATTTAAGTTAAGCGCGTCGATAAGTTTTTGGCGCATTTTAATTTCACTAATCCATAGCGCAGTTTTGGCAACGGCAACGGCGAAATCGTTAATTTCAATCCCGTAAAAGTTTTCAATGGAAATTTTAATTGGATTTTCGGGAATTTGTACGCCGTCGGCAGAAAGTACTTCAATGATAGAATTTTCAAGCTCGCGCAGGAGAATATAAGATTCAGTCAAGAAATTTCCGGAGCCGCACGCGGGGTCGAGAATTTTAATTTGTGAAATTTCATTTTGCAAGCTGATTAAATCTGCGCGAGTTTTAACATTTTGAAATTTTTTATAAAGTTCGTCGAAGAAAAGCGGGTCGGTAATTTTTTGGATATTTTCGGGCGAAGTGTAATGAATACCTTCGTCGCGGCGAATATTTTTTTCATCTTCAAAATTTTGTAAAGTGGATTCAAAAACCGCGCCAAAAATTGTCGGATCAATATCCTGCCATTTCAATTTAGCCATATCAAAAAAAATATTGCGGGCGTCAGTTTTAAATTCGGGGAAATCAAATTTTTCTTCGTCGAAAAGTCCGCCGTCAATGTAGGGGAAATTTTTTAAATCGTCGCCGATAAATTCACTGCGCTTATCAACGGGCGTATTCAAAACTTCAAAAAGTTCAATGAGGGCGCGGCGAAAACTAACTTTGCTATCTTTGTAATTTGAAAGATAATCTGTAAACATTTTGCGCTGCGGAAAAATACCGGCTGATTCTGCGTAAAAACAGAAAACCAAACGCACGCACAATTTGTTAAGATTTTGGAGTGCGGTGTGTTTGTCTTTGATTTTGTAATTTTGGTACATAATTTCATAAAGTTTTTGAACAGCCACTCCAACATCAAAATTTAATTCTTTGTCAAGGTCTATAGTGCGGCGCGTCTCTTTAATGAGAAAATCGAAGGCATAATATTTTTCCGGCAATTCTTCAAAGAGAATTTTGACGGGCGCGGCGAGCGTGTCCATATTGTAAATCAAAAATTCATTGAAATTACAAGTGATAATCCAACGCGCTTTTCTGCCGTAGTTTAGGGCGTCGTTGTATCTTTTCGCCTGTTGGTAAACCGCGTCATCAAGTTTGACGCTTGAGGATTTTTGCTCAATGATAACTTTCGATTCAAAAAGGTAACCGTCAAGAAATTTTGTATTGCCGTCAATTTTTACCTGTGTTTCAAAGTTAATGAATTTTTCCGGATAACGAATATCAAAAAAATCACGAATAAAAGCCAGCCAGAATTTTTGAGTTTCGCCTTTTTCGTAGCCGTGCCCTTGCCAATCTTTCACGAAATTTTTAATTTTAATCATATCAACATTCATTAAATCACCGCCTTTGCTTAATCTTAGCACAAAAAATTTTTCCTGCAAACTGAAAAAGCCCCGACTTTCGCCGAGACTTTGCGTAATTTATACAGTGCGCCTAGATTATTAGTAAAAAAATTTTCCAATAAAATATTTCATTTGAATTTTTCATAGCGTCAAGGAAATCCTTAGTTCTAATCAAGCTAATTCGTCGCCGCCGCCTACATAATCTTGAATTGCCAATGAATAAACAAGGCGTCTGTCTCTCATAAAGCTTAACATTCTCAAAACTTCCCACGCAGTGTCTAAGCTTGTAAGGCAGGGGATACCGTGTTCAACTGTTGCTCGCCGAATTTTAAAGCCGTCGCGCAGGATATGTTTTCCCGGCGCGTGCGTATTTACTACCATAT
>CALGGV010000294.1 GCA_937915725.1 uncultured Selenomonadales bacterium | reverse complement strand
CAGGAGAAACAGGAGAAACAGGAAAAATTTGCATATACGTTACATCATTTAAAAATTTTTTTCTTACTAGAAATATATAAGAGAAATAACAATTACAAAAAAATTCCTGTTTTTCCTGTATTTCCTGCGTAAAATTATCTTATTTCGCATAATTACGCCATTTCTTTTAAAAATTTTGACAGGAATTTTTTAAAAATTTTTCCTGTGTAAATAAAATTTTTCCTGTGTAAATATTTGTAAGGATTTTTTTCTTTAATTGGAATTTTACATAAAACAGGAAAAAGAGAAGTCAAAATGAAGAAGTTTCGCCGGAAAATCTGGAAATATAAAAGTATATGTCATATTTTTAAAAGAAAAAATTTTCGATTGATGATGATGGAGCGCACGTCCTTTATTTATTTGGAGAATTGCCAAAAATAATAAATCTTGAAAGTGCTGAAGGAAGGGGATATATAAAAAGTTTATTGGCGTCGATGACGGAGCGCGGCAACCTATTTTATTTGCAAAAATTCCCTAAATGTTGAAAATTGTTGAACCTGAAAAAACTTGAAACTAAAAAAAGTTAAGTTTTATTAAGATTCTAAAAAATATATTTTTGTGTAGGGGTATAAAAATCTTTGCAAGTGCTAAGATGACAAGCGCGGCACTACCTACGCGCAGAATTTTTTAAAATCAAACAGGGGGATTAATCAAAGATTCAACTTGTAACAATCAGATATTTTTTCCGATGTTTTTCACTCGTGAAACCGAAAACTACTTTTTATTTGAATGTTAGGAAATTACTATTACCTAACATAGAAATAATGAAGTAATTACTTAAAAATTCATTGACAAGTAATTAATTATTTTATATAATTACCTTACATTAAATATAAAGGAGTGATTGGAAATGACGCAAGCATTAGTAAAGGTTGAAACTAACAACCTTATGGCAGGGAGTTTTGATTTTAGCCTTGTAACTCGTTGGTTAGCATTTGCACAAGTTAGCGCGGCAAGCGTCAAAAGCTATTCAAAGGGCATTAAACGCCTTCAAGAGTATATGGCAGATAATAATATAATCACTCCAACACGCGGCGAAATGGTTGTTTATCGTGAATATTTGGGTAATAAGTACCAACCAACGACCGCCAACTTGTATATCACAGCGGCGAAATTGTTTTTCGCTTTTTTGACAACTGAAGGATTCATTTCAGTAAATCCTTGTGAACACATTAAGGGATTTAAACTTTCTAATGAACATAAAAAGTCCGCCTTGTCTATTGAAATGACTAAGACGGTTTTAAATAGATTTGACGTTTCAACCCTTCAAGGGCTTAGAAATAAAGCTTTATATAGTTTGATGACTTGTTGCGGCTTGCGTTGCGTGGAAGTCCAGCGGGCAAATTTTGGCGACCTCGAAAAGATAGGCGGCGTTTATCGTTTACGCCTTCAAGGAAAAGGGCATACTCAAAAAGATTCTGCGGTTAATGTGCCGGAAAGTGTCGTCAAACTGATTTTTGATTATCTGGAAAAACGCGGCACAATTAAAGCAGATTATCCTTTATTTGCAAGTATCAGCAACCGCAATAACGGCGGGCGTTTAACTACAGTATCAATCAGCAGAATTATTAAATCTGCCCTGCGCGAAGGCGGCTATGATTCGCCACGTTTAACAGCGCATTCATTGAGACATAGCGCGGCGACCGTTGCTTTACAGTCCGGCGCGTCATTGCGTGAAGTGCAACAACTTTTGAGACACCAAAAGATTGATACAACCACAATTTATTTGCACGAGTTGAACGCACTGGAAAATCAAGCGTCAAATTTGGCGGCGTCTGCATTTGGATTTTAGCCGCTTATTAAATATGTTCACGAAAGGAGAAAATTCTATGGCGCGAAAAAATAACGTTAGAACCGTAATGTTGACCGACGAAGTTTTCACAGGATTAAAAACAGCGGCAACAGTCCAACATACTTCCGTTTCAAGAATACTTGAAAATATAGCGCGTGAATATTTGGCGAAAAACGCTACAGAAATTCAACAAGCTTTACAGCGTCAAATGTCATTGTTTGAAATTAATTCTGATGATTCGGTACAACCAAACTAAAAAATAACCCCCTGCCTAAAAATAGACGTGGGGAGTTTTATTGTTTTATCAAAGTCTGAATGTGTAAAAGTTTCAGAAAATCTTGCAAAAGTCAAGAATTGCATTAAAGTTTTTCCTTTGATAAAATCAAATAAACAAAAAAATGCACTTAACTTTCAACCCGTGCATTTCTCAAAGTCTCCAAATATATAACATAAGATTTACAGGGATATTTATACCCGTAATCTCTTTAATTGTAACATTTGAGCATTTTTTTGTAAATTAATGAAGGAGTGATAATTTTGGCAGAATTGGCACAAGCGCAGAAATTACGCAGAATCGCAAAAAAATTTAAAATGAAAATCCATAAGTTGACGGGCAGAAATTTATATTTATTAGTTGATTGTAGTTTAAACGTTGTTACAAGCCCGCCTATAACATTATCAGAATTAACGACACAATTAAAAAGCATTGCTCCAAAATACAACAAGGGAAAAGTTAAAAGTTAAGGAGTGATTTTTATGCAGGAAGTTATAAAAGCCTCCTCGACGCTTGACGAATTAACGGCACAAATAAAAATGAAGTTGGTTGAAAACCATATTCTAACCAACAACCTTTATCAATCCTTGAATAGAAATTCTATCGAAATTGGGCAATGGTTGACGCAAGCAAAAACACTTGTAAAGCACGGCGAATTTTCAGCGTGGCTTGCTGATAATTTCAATATGACTGACCGCACGGCGCGAAATTATATGAAGGTTGCCGCTTATTTTGGCGAAAGTTCAACATTCAAAACGGAAAACGTTTTCCGTTTTCAACCTGCAGCGTTGCTTGAATTAACTAAAATTCCTGTTGCTGATGTTCAAAAATTTTTAGATAGTCAAATTGCCGCCGGTGTTGACCCGTCAAAATTGTCTGTTCGCAACCTGCGCGAGAATATTAAAAACTTCCTACCGACAAAAACAACGATACAAGAAAAAGTCCCTGTAACTATCGACGTTGAACCAAATAACCAACTTCAGCTTTTCGACTTGCCAAAACTTCCTGCACTTCCCGCGCCTAAATGGTTAATACCACCTGCATTAATTGAGACTGCCACTCGCGCAGATTTAAGCATTCAGATTGATTTTCGCCGTAATGCAAAAGTTCCCGTTAATGGAGTTTTGATAACTAAAACCGCACAAATTTTTAAATTAACTGCAGATGTTTTGATTTTTTGCCCGCCTTTGCTTTTCACTCGTAGCGACGGCACGGCTAACCGCTTTAAATTCTGTCTTTGGTATTTCGGCGACAATTCGGAAAAATTCATAAAGTATTTTAAATCCTTTGGAGTTTGTTTATTTCAAAAGTAAAAAATCCCGTAAAGACGGAAAAAAGAAAAAATTTATAAAATTATTGCGTCTTTATTTTAATAGGAAGGAGACAAATATGCAACCAAACTTAGATTATCTAAAAAATCAAATTAAATTTATACCGCCGGAAACTTTAGAATCGCACGGCGTTATAACACACGCCAAAACAAAAGCAAACGGTAGACCAACTTATATTTGCCCCTGCGGCAACGGCACAGGCGACACCGGCGACGGCTTAGTAGTTTATCAAAATTCCGACGGTTATGCTTATCACTGTAATAAAAAAGGTTGCCACTATGATAATTTATCCCTGCTTGCGATTTATTACGGCTTAGACTGCAGATTAAATTTTGTGGAAATTTTAAACCGCGCCGCCGATGATTTTGGATTTTGCGGCGTTTCCGATACCGGCTTTGAAAAGTATCATTCTTTGAAAAAAATTCCTGCACCAACAAATAAAGAAAAAGATTTTGTACCGCTCGCGCAGGATTCAAACAAAATTGAAAAAGTTGACGAAACAGAATTAGCCGCAATGATTGAAAGAGACATTGCATTTTCGATTGAATATTTGGCGGCGTCTGAATATGACAAAAAAAATAATATGGAAGTTATACAGAAATATTTCCCGCCGGAAAAATATTTTTTATCTGAATCAGACCGGCGCGGCTTATCGTTGGAGACTTTAAAATATTTTCGTTGCGGTTTTCACCCTGCGTGGGTACACCCTAAAATTTTATTGAACAATCCACAAAAAATATATCCAACGCGCCGAATTATTATCCCTATTTCAACACGCCACTATATCGCTGTCGCCTTAGATTCAGACCGCGCAAAACTTCCCAAAAAATATTGGAAAATGATAGCTAAGACTTCAGACCCTTCAACCTTTTTTGGCAGACAGACTATCACAGCAAAAACTGAATATATCTATATTTTTGAAGGCGAAATTGACTGCTTAAGCGCGTGGCAAGCACGACAACAAAAAGCATTCCTCAAAAAATCAATGGAAATTTTCGGCGTTGAATCAGCAACAGACCTTGAAACCGGCGAAATAATTC
>CALGGV010000293.1 GCA_937915725.1 uncultured Selenomonadales bacterium | reverse complement strand
TAGAAACAAGTTGCGACGAAACGGCGGCGGCAGTCCTGCGCGACGGGCGGGAAATACTTTCAAATGTCATTTCCACGCAAATACCGTTACACCAAAAATTTGGCGGCGTCGTGCCGGAAATTGCATCCAGAAAACACATTGTAAATATTATGCCGGTTATCGACGAGGCAATTAATAAATCCGGCGTGCAACTTTCTGAAATAAATCAAATTGCCGTAACCTACGGACCGGGATTAGTCGGCGCACTTTTAGTTGGAGTTTCGGCGGCAAAAACTTTAGCATACGCGCTGAAAATTCCTGTAATTGCCGTGAATCATTTGGAAGGACACATTTTCGCAAATTTTTTAAGTTCGCCGGAATTGACGCCGCCTTTTTTGGCGTTGGTAGTTTCGGGCGGACACACTGCGCTGATTAAAATGAATGACTACAACGCCTTTGAACTTTTGGGGCAAACGCGCGACGACGCGGCGGGCGAGGCGTTCGATAAAATTGCGCGCGTTATGAATTTGCCTTACCCTGGCGGACCCGAAATTGACAGGCTTGCAAAAAGCGGCAATGCTGACGCTATAGATTTTCCACACCCAAAAGTTTCTGATTTAGATTTCAGTTTCAGCGGTTTAAAATCTTCCGTGCTGAATTATTTAAATTCGGCGCAAATGAAGGGCGAAACTGTCAATAATGCTGATGTTGCCGCAAGTTTTCAAAAAGCCGTAGTTGATTCATTGATTGAAAAAACTGTTGACGCGGCGGAAAATTTCGGCTTTAAAAAAATCGTACTTGCAGGCGGCGTGGCTGCTAATTCTTCACTTGAAAAAAATCTTCGCACAGTTTGTGAAAGTCACGGCTTAGAATTTTTCTACCCGTCAAAAATTCTCTGCACTGACAACGCCGCAATGATTGCTTGTCGCGGCTACTATCAATCGCTGAAAAATGATTTTGCAAATTTAAGTTTAAACGCTGTACCGAATTTAACTTTTGAAGGTGTAAAAAAATGAGCGAATTAAAAAGTTTAGGTAAAAAAACTGATTATACATTTGAATACAAGCCGGAAATTTTGGAGGCAATTCCAAATAAAAATTCTGCGCGAAATTATTTTGTAAAATTGAATTGCGAAGAATTTACCTGCGTTTGTCCGGTAACAGGGCAGCCGGATTTTGCCGCGTTGAAAATTCGCTACATTCCCGACGAAAAACTTGTTGAAAGTAAAAGCTTGAAACTTTATTTAATGAGTTTTCGCAACGTTGGGATTTTTCACGAAGAAGTTGTAAATCGAATTGCAGACGATTTAATAAAACTTTTGAGCCCGCGTTATTTGGAAAT
>CALGGV010000292.1 GCA_937915725.1 uncultured Selenomonadales bacterium | reverse complement strand
TGATTTTTTCCGCGTCGGTGTTAGGTACGCAACTAATTTCGGCGGGCGCGTCGGTAGCAGCAGCGGATTCGGCAGCAGCAGCGGATTCGGTAGCAGCAGCGGATTCGGCAGCAGCAGCGGATTCGGTAGCAGCAGCGGATTCGGTGTAAATATCGTCAAGAAACAGATTGAACGCCTTGTCTTTTGCCATTTCGATTGTTTTCATTTTAATAAGCCTACTTTCTTTCTAACCTGTTGACTTCAACCCTTGACACTGGTATAATTAGTTTGGATTTTATCAACTTTCTAACATTCACTTTCGGTTTTTCCCTTCAAGCTTGCGCTAATTATAATCCTAATTTTACCTAATGTCAAGCCCTAATCGCAACTAAATTTTCGTCGGCAGGTGATTCAAGTGAAACCCAATAATAAAAAATTTGCTGAAATTGAAAAAATTATTACCGACAAAACATCCGCCTGCGCAAATGAGATTTATTATATGTTGAATCGTATGCAAGCAATGTTCAAATATTCCGGCTTGCCAGAATCAATCCCTGCAGCTGAATTGGAATTGCAACTTCAAATGTATGGTGATAGTTTCCTTACGTCGGTAGGTGGTAAATTTTACGCCCTTCATGGGCACGCTTGCGCCGAATATGACGAATACGATAACCCTACAGAATATTTCGTAACCAACACCGCGCTGAATATCTCACAAGCATTCAAAATCGACGTTGACGGTGTATGGATTAAAAATGATACATTCGGCGTCGGTATTATTCCATTGCTACGGAAATATTGCGCATTGCTTGTAGAGAATCACATTTCAATACGGCAGGCGATAATTAACGCCCGCGCCCTGTCAATCATTTCAGCAAATGACGATAAAACAAAGGCTAGCGCTGATATTTTTTTGCGTAAACTGGTTGACGGCGAATTAAGCGCTATTGGTGAACAACCTTTTTTTGACGGTATCAAGTCTTTCGACGTGTCAACCGGCTTGCCACTTAGGCAGTTGCTTGAAACTGAACAATACCTAAAAGCGTCAATGTTTCACGAATTAGGTATTGACTACAACCCAAATTTAAAACGTACAGTCATTTCTAGCTTTGAAGCGCAACTAAACGATGATTTTCTACTACCGCTGGTTGATAACTTTTACGAAAATCGCAAGCGCGCCTTGAACAAGTTCAATCAAATGTTTAACCTGTCTACCGACGTGCAGTTCAATTCGACGTGGTTGACAAACCAGCTTGAAAATCAGCGTGAACAGGAAATTTTTCAACAACCCTTGCCAGAATCAAAATCCGAAATTAGTTACATACCTAATGCGGGCGGTGATACCAGTGATAAAATACAAGGATAAATTCAGCTACAGTGTCAATCCGCTAATGTACGTGTCAACACCGCTGATTGATACTACCGACGAATATTACAGTTTTACCTTTATGACGCTTTGTGGCGAAAAATGGCTTGCACCTTTTGTCGAAAGTCTTTTCACCGACGCCGAATATCCGTATGAAATTTTGGGTATGCTAATTCAAAACAGGTTTACCGACGTATGGAATAAAATCAGCGCAACCTTGCAGATTGAATACAACCCGTTGACTGATTACAGGATTTTGGGTACTGAATCACGTGCAACCAGTGATACCACCATTTCAAATTCCGGCAATGTCATAATTGACAAGGTTACCGCATTTGACACTACCACCGACGATTATATTAATGACAACAAAACCACCACCGACGCTAATTCTACCAACACAAGTTCAATCTCACATAATCTCACAACCCAAAAAGAAGGTATCGTCGGTAAGACGCCTATTCAAGAATACATTCGGCGCGAAATTGCCTTGCGCGCGTCTACCGACATTAAGGATATTATCATTCGTGATACCATTGGCTTTATCTGCCTTCCAATTTATTAAGTCTCACAATTAGTTATCATACCTAACGAAAGGAAGTGTTTACTTTGCAGGTGCAACAGATTTATTCACTTGTCAACACAATCACCGGCGAAATTTTGGGCAGTGATACCGTTGTTAATGAAGATTTATCCAATATCGTTGACATTGGCACTGCAGTATTCGGCGCAAATCAGATTGACAATTACGTTAAATCCCTTGTCAACCACATTGGCAGGGTGATTTTCGTCAACCGTGCATACAGCGGCGGCGCCCCGTCGGTACTTATGGATAATTGGGAATTTGGCAGCGTGCTTGAAAAAATTTCTGCCGAATTGCCCGCCGCAACCGAAAATGACAGTTGGAATTTGGTACATGGGCAGGATTATTCCCCAAATGTTTTTCACAAGCCGAATGTTACCGCCAAATTCTTCAACAGCAAAGTTACCTTTGAAATTGACATGTCATTCACCGAACGTCAAGTCAAGGAAAGTTTTAATTCGCCTGCACAACTTAACGGCTTTATTTCTATGATTCACGGCGCCATTGACAAAAGTCTCACGGTTAAAATTGACAGTCTCATTATGCGTACAATCAATAACATGATAGCTGAAACATTTCACGCTGAATACGGCACAAATTCCCATTCGGCGTCTAGCAAAATGAAGGCGGTAAATCTGCTTTACGAATACAAACAGCTTACAGGCGAAAATACGCTTACACCGACGCTGGCACTTACCGACAAAGAATTTATCCGCTATTGCGTCAAGCGTCTCAATCTTTACAGCGATAGGCTTAAGAAAATTTCGACGCTGTTCAACATTGGAGAGCAAGCACGTTTCACGCCCGCTGATATGCTACATGTGGTTTTACTTTCGGATTTTAAAGCCGCCGCGAATGTTTACCTTACCGCTGATACCCAAAATGAAAAATTCGTTATGTTGCCTGCCGCTGAAACAGTACCCTATTGGCAGGGCA
This sequence comes from uncultured Selenomonadales bacterium, assembly GCA_937915725.1. Classification (GTDB taxonomy): domain Bacteria; phylum Bacillota; class Negativicutes; order Selenomonadales; family Selenomonadaceae; genus Quinella. The sequence goes on along the minus strand of CALGGV010000292.1, from coordinate 2,859 downwards.
GTGGTACGGATTATTCTTTTAATTCAATCAGTTCAATCAACGTCAAAACTGCCAGCGGAAATACGGTTACGGCGGGCGGTATCGTCGGTATCATGTTCGATAGAGATTCTTTAGGCGTTTCAAACCTTGACAGGCGTGTTACTACCAGCTACAACCCTAAAGCCGAATTTTACAACCATTTCTTCAAATTCGACGCCGGTTACTTCAATGACTTCAATGAAAATTTCGTGGTGTTTTTTCTTGCCTAATTAGGTATCATACCTAACACCGACGCACGTAAAATATTTCCCGCCGCCCCGTTGACAGATTAGCGCTGATTAGGTATAATAAGCTGATTGTTTAATAAGCTTATGCGTTCTTTCTTTACGCGGGGCGGCGGTTGCGTATCGCCGCTTTTTTGCTTGCAAGAAATGAAGGTGCCAGTTGTGAATATCACCCTGTACAAAAACACAAGTGCAAACAATACCATAAATAAAAATATAATCTCACCTGTAAATATCAGCGGGCATTTGCACGATAGTACCGACGTTGAATTTCCCGTTATAATTTTACACGGAATATACACTGCTTATAATTACTGCTACATACCAGCATTTCAGCGCTATTATTTCATTGAAAATATTGTAATTCACGGTAACACTACAATTATCAAGTGCACAATCGACGTGCTTTATACCTACCGTACCGACGTGCTAAATTCATATGCACTAATAAACCAGTCTACAGAATACAATCCATACTACAACGGCGGCTTGCAGGCTGAATCACGTACCACGTCTCGCAAGTACAGTTTCAATAATCCTTTCAATTCTGAAGGCGCCCTGGTTATGGTTACCGCCGCATATTACAACGCAAATTAGTTACGTACCTAAAAGATTGAAGGTGATTAAATGGCAAGTGATACCAGATTAACCCTGTCTTATGACGTAACAAACGCAACTACACCTACCTATTACGCTTACGTTGATTATAATTTACTTATAACGTTTACGGCAAATGACGGCTATCAATTTATCGTCGGTGATTCTGCAAACTGCCTCGAATACGCTGATTCTTCAACGTGGGTGCCAGCTGATAACAGATATGTAACTGTTGACGGTGTTGTTAAACAGTTGCGTATGACAACCCAAATGAAGGATTATCCTACTACCGCCACAATGAGAGTGCACGCTTATCCTACCGTACAAGAAAATATTCCTGTAACTCAAAATCTCACAAATTGCACTTCAAGTTTTAGTGATACTTCAATACCTGCCAATACCAGTGTAGATTTTATCCTTACTGCTGATTATAATTTCACCTTCAATTCAACACCTTCATACACAATAAATTCTACTACCGACGTATTTCAGCGTGTTAGTGATTCTGTCTACAGTGATACTATAACCGCGCCTTCAAGCGGCACAATCACCATTGACGCAACCGCTATTCGCGGCGCATATGATATTACCTGCAATCTCACAAATTGCACTTCAAATTTTACTGAAACCAGCGTTGCACCGAATACAACAATTTCTTTCACTCTTACGGGCGATTCTAGTACTGCAAATACACCGCTGATTTTCACTGAATCACCGACGATAACTAACGGTACTTTTACACGTGTTACAGATTATCAGTACACTTGTGCAAGTTTCACTGTTCAATCTGATACCGTAATTACAGGCGTTGCGGGCGGCGTCGGTAGATACACCATTGATTATACACTTTCAAACTGCAGTGTAACACCCGCCATTTATAACACAAATTACACGCCGAATATTACTTTCACGGTTACCGCTGATTCTCATTACAAATTCAGCAGTGCAAATCCGCCGTATTATAAAATTGGCAATGTTGACGATATTTTTTATTTCACCAAAATTTCTGATTCAGTCTACACTTTTGATACTGCAAGTGATACCAACGCTAGCACTCATAATTTGCACTTGTATGCAACCGCCATTTACGATAGCTCACCAATACCTGCACCAACAATCTCTTACGGCTTTGTTAATATTTACCTGCCTACATTGGAACAAATGCAAACTCTTAGTCGATACAGGTTTACAAATTCAGATAATGGCTATGTTGACATGTTTCAATATCTTTACAAAGTTCACAAAATGTATTTCAACATTCCCGCCCTGTACACTGATTATTTGACACTTGCCTATTACCGTACACCAATTTTAACTAATGCTACCACCGACGCCTTTGTTTACGCGAATTGCGGTACTGTCAACGTGCCAGAATTGTACCACAACATTTTCGATTATCAATACACGTCAACGCGGCTTTATTTGCCCTTCATAGGGTTTCAATCCATTGACACAAAAGATATTATGAATAGCAATGTCAATCTCACATATAAAGCCAATATTGTTACCGGCAATATTCTTGCCATTTTGTCCACCGACGCACGCGGCGAAATGTATCAATTTGAAGGTTACGGCGGTTTTGATATTCCGTATATGGTGAATAATTTTCAAACCGGCGTCAACCACGATTTATATCAAAGTACCGCCTATTTGGGCAGTCTTACACCGACGATACAACTTACCACTGATATTCCATACGGAAATAATTCTGAAAATATTTTCGGTTACGGCGTCTACCGCTGGTGCAAAATCAGTGATATTCACGGCTATTTCAAATGTACCGACGTGCAGTTAATTATCTCACATGATTTTATAACAAATTCTGAAGTAAATATGATAAATGATATTCTCAAAAATGGCGTATTCGTCGGTTAATTTAATTTGAAAATAACACCTTTCATATCATATTCATTCCCATGTTATTTTTTTCACATAGTATTTCAATCTGAATCCAAAAATATCACCGACGCATAATTAGTTATCATACCTAATTCTGTCA
>CALGGV010000291.1 GCA_937915725.1 uncultured Selenomonadales bacterium | reverse complement strand
CCGCCGCAAATATTTTTCAAGCCGCGCCAATTCTTTTTCTGAAGTTACGCGCCGCCCGCTGTAAAAATATTCCAAGTGCGGAATTTTTTTTGATTCAGTGTCAATTTTTAAATTCGCCAATTTTATCAAGTAGTTCAAAGTTCCTGCATTGCCGTCCAAAAATTTTATATGTGGCGGCAAAATTTTTTTCATTGTGTCTTTAAAATAATTGAAGTGAGTACAGCCCAAAACTACCGAAGAAAAATTTTTAAAATCGTAAGGCGCAAATTCTCCGCGCAAATAATTTTCTACCGCGTCAGAATTAAATTCCATTCTCTCGGCAAATTCTACAAGCGGCGAAAGTGATTTTAATTCTGCAAAATTTTGGGCGTTCAATCTGTCAATCAGTGCAAAAAGTTTTTCGCCCTTGATTGTAATTTCTGTTGCTGTAACTAAAAATTTTTGGTTAGGGTACAAGTCCAACGCCCGCTTAATTGCCGGCTCCATTCCAACTATCGGCAAAGAATATTTTTTGCGCATTGCGCGTACAGCCGCTGAAGTTGCCGTGTTACAAGCTACAACTATTGCGCCCACGTCCTGCGCAATTAAAAATTTAAAAGCCTCCTCAACGTAACCTAAAACCTGCTCACGAGTTTTTGTGCCGTAAGGTACGTTGTCTTCATCTGCGAAAAATATAAATTCTTCATTCGGCAAAATTTTAATTGCGTGGTGAAGTACAGATAAGCCGCCAATTCCGGAATCGAAAAATGCTATTTTCAAATTTATCCCTCCTTTGACTTAAAATTTTTTATCTTGAAGTGAAAATTTTTCTGAATGAAATTTTATTTAATTGCAAAAAAGATTGTATCAGCAAAAATGCTATTGCCGCCTCTGCCACATCTTGCAATGAATAAGCAAGCGAAACATATTCTATCGGCAAAATTTGGGGCAAAAAATACATCAAAGGAAATTGTACAAAAATTGGCGATAATCCTATAACAATATTTCGCCATTCGTCCTCCAACGCCGCCATTATTCCGCTTAACCAAGTGTAAATTCCAACAAACGGTTGAAATAAAAACATCATTTGCAAAAATTTTACCATATCCGGAGTTATAGGTTCGTTTGATTCAATGAAAAACCTTGCCAATTCGCCGGGAAAAATCATTAAAATTAAATAAACTCCAAAAGTTAAAATCATAGTTAAACAAAATCCGTAACGCATTACACGCAAATATTTTTGTTCCTTTTTGGCGGCAAAAAGTTTACTCATCAACGGCTGTATTCCGGTATCTAAGCCGTTAAGCGGCAAAAATACAAAGGTTAAAATTATATTTGAAATTGCTGCAACTGATAATAAATTCACCGCGTCATTCGCCAGCAAAATAAAATTCAAAAAATATTCCGTGGCAAATATCATTAACGCGCCCAATGCAAAGCCCGTGCCAATTTTTATTTCTTGCCAAATATACTCAAAATTTCCAATTTCTAATCCGGTTGAAAATTTTTGTGCAGAAAATTTAAAGTACCAAAAAATCAGCAGTGCGCCGCAAAATTGGGCGATAAATGTTGCGCCAGCCGCGCCTTCCATTCCCCAGCCAAAAATTATTATGAAAAGCGCGTCCAAAATTATATTTACAAAAACTGTTGCACTCATTAAATAAACAACGTGCGAAGGTTTTCCAATGCAACGCATAAACGCGCCCGCCATATAAATTGTTATCAAAAACGGTACACTGCAAAGCGTTATTCGCAAATATGAAACCGCCATATCAACTATCAAAATTTCTTCCGGCTTGTCAGAAAGAATTTTTAAAAAATCTTCGATAAAAATATTTCCGATAATCGCAATGATTATTCCGAGAAAAATTGCAACAAAATAATTTGTGCGCATAATTTTTTCAGAAAGATTTTTTTTATTTTCGCCAATCGTCTTTGCAACAACCGCGCTACTGCCCGTTTCAAATAAAGTTCCTACCGCTATAAAAATAATTGTCACGGGATAAACTAAAGCCATTGCCGACAAACCGTCCGTGCCAATAAAATTTCCAATAAAAAGTCCGTCCGTCGTCGTGTAGATACTCATTACAATTAGCGCGGCAAATGTGGAGCCGCCATATTTTAAAATTTCTTTGATTGTCGAAAAAAAATCTTCCTGCATAAAAATTTATTCCTCCACCTCAAAAATCTGCCCTTTTTAAGTCTTCTTGATACTTTTTTACCTAATGAAATAGAAAAGCCCTTTCTCGTTGAAATTTTCCGCC
>CALGGV010000290.1 GCA_937915725.1 uncultured Selenomonadales bacterium | reverse complement strand
TAAGTTCGGCGGCAGATTTTTTAGATTTTTTCATTGCGGTTAAAACTTGCAGGGCGGTAATTAAGCCGTCGCCGGTTGTTGAATAATCAGTAAAAATAATGTGTCCGGATTGTTCGCCGCCGAGTTTGTAGCCGTTCGCCCGCATATTTTCCAAAACGTACCTATCACCAACGGCGGTAATTTCGTAACGCCCGCCCAAATTTTCAATCGCCTGTCGAAAACCAATATTCGCCATTACAGTTGTAACAACGGTGTTATTTGGCAACGCGCCAACATTCATCATTAATTTTGCGCACATTATCAAAATATGATCCCCGTCAATTAAATTTCCTTGTTCGTCAATGCAAAGGCAACGGTCGGCGTCTCCGTCGTGTGCAATTCCAATATCAGCCTTTTTGCGCAAAACTTCAAGTCGCAAATTTTCAATATGAGTGGAGCCGCACTCGTCATTGATATTAATCCCGTTGGGTTTATCGCCCATTAAAATTAATTCTGCGCCCAATTTTTTCAGAACGGCGGGCATTGCCTCATAAGCCGCGCCGTTTGCACAATCAAGCGCAATTTTCATACCGTCGAAACGCTCGGAAGTTGTACTAATTACAAAATCAATATAATCTTTCAGTAAATCATGTCGAAATTCAACATCGCCGATTTTTGCGCCGGTAGGGCGTGCAAATTTATCGTCGTTTTCAATTTGGTGTACGATATTTTCAATTTCATCTTCGACAGCATCAGGCAATTTATAACCGTCGCCGCCGAAAAATTTTATCCCGTTATCGTAAAAGGGATTATGTGACGCCGAAATTACAATACCCGCCGCGGCGTCAATTTTTTTGACAAGGTAAGCAACCGCCGGCGTTGGAATAATTCCTACAACAACTGCGCGCCCGCCGGCTGAACAAATTCCCGCAGTCAACGCCGCCTCGAACATTTCGCCCGAAATTCTTGTATCACGCCCAATTAAAATTTTTGGCTTATCCTCTGAACGCTTGCCGAAATATAAAGTTGCGGCGCGCCCCAATCTGTAAGCCATTTCCGGCAAAAGTGCAACGTTTGATTCGCCGCGTACTCCGTCCGTTCCAAATAATCTTGACATAAAAAAACTTCCTTTCAGTCGATTTTTAGGGACTAAGGACTAGGGATTAGAGAATTGAAAATACCAGCCCTTAACTCTTAAGCTCTAATTCCTTTAAATCATTACAAGTCATTCTGCAATTAGGAAAATTACTGCAACCCCAAAATTCGCCATTTTTTCCACTGCGTTTAACCATTACGCCGCTTTTACATTTC
>CALGGV010000289.1 GCA_937915725.1 uncultured Selenomonadales bacterium | reverse complement strand
ATATCTGAAATAAATTTTCAACCTGCAAAAGAATTTTCAAGCCCAATGTAAATTGAAATTTTGTAACAATCGCCGCTAATCAAAATAATATCGTTGCCGTTTCTGAAGGCAACAGGTTTTTCAATGTTAATAAAAATTCTGTCACGGATTTTTTTATATTTTAAAAATAATATCTGAAATAAATTTTCAACCTGCAAAAGAATTTTCAAGCCCAATGTAAATTGAAATTTTGTAACAATCGCCGCTAATCAAAATAATATCGTTGCCGTTTCTGAAGGCAACAGGTTTTTCAATGTTAATAAAAATTTTGTCACGCACGCGGTATTTGCAGTTTAAAATTTCGCCGTTTGTCGATTCAATTTCAAATTTTTTGGAAAAGTTCAAATGACTGCAAGTCGTTTTTTCAGGCAAGGTAAAGCGCGTCAAAGTTAAATTTTCGCCGCTCAAAATTTCAACTTCACGATTATTTAAACCTGCGCGAATTTCCATTAAAATTTTGCCGAGATTATTTTCTCCTGCGCCTGTTTCATCGTCAACGCCCCAAAATGTATCGTGCCAATAATTGCCCTCGACAATTTCAGAATCGCCCGTTGCCAAAAGTTTTTTCGCAAGTTCCGGATTCTGCGTAAATTTCGCAAAAACTATATCCCGCATAAAAGAAATTTTGACAGAATCCCAATCTGCGCGAACAGGAATTTTACGCGCCCGCCGTTTAGCTTTTTTGGGATTGTAATTCAGAAATTCCAATTTATCAGCCAAATTCGCCGCCTTTTGCGCTTGATACGCCGCCTCCGAACTGCCGTAAAAGTATTCGTAGCGAACAGGTACTTCATAAAAATTGCTCAAAAATTCGTATTCGCCGCTAAAATTCGTAATTTCCATAAAAATCCCCTAAAATCTGTTGATGAAATAAAAAAAGCAAGGACGTTCTAAAAAATTTTTTGAAAAAAATAAACTGCCGGATTAGTTCTTCTAAAAAAAGAAATGCCGACTTGTTAAAATTAAAAAAATTTTACAAAAGAAATCTAAGCATTCAGCACGGGGAAAATCCCCAAATTTTTCAGCCAAATACTTTTTTTGCGTACCGCCTCCACAGATTCAAAAAGCAACCGCCGAAAATTATCAACTTCCAAATCAAAAAAGAAAATGTACGCGCCCAATTCGGTACGCGCGGGGCGTGATTCAATTCTTACCATATTAATATTTCGCCGCGCAAATTCGCCCAAAACTTCATACAACGCGCCGGGCTTGGAGCCGTCAATTTGGCAGATGATTAAATTTTTATCGCCCATCATTTTGTAAACGTTGAAATTTTTGGGGCGGCGGCGCACTTCCAAAAATCTTGTGCGGTTGGAGCGGTTATCTTGAATTTCTTTCGCCAAAATTTTTAAGCCGTTCAAAGTACCGGCGCGTTCACTGCAAATTGCCGCGCAACCTTCCGAAGTTTCAAAATTTGCAACCATTTCAGCCGCGCGCGCAGTACTTGACACGGGATTTATTTCGGCGTGCGGAAAATTTTTCTGAAGATAATTTCTGCATTGTGAAATTGGTTGAGCGTGCGAAAAAATTTTTTTGACTGCCGAAAGTTTGACGCCTTCCCGCACCATTAAATGATTATGCACAGGGTAAATCAATTCCCGCGTAACAATGAAAGAATCGCTGTGCGCCAAAGTGTCAAGCGTAATATTAATCGAGCCTTCAAGCGAATTTTCAACCGGTACAAACGCCGCGTCAATTTTACCTTCTTCAACCGCGTTTAAAGTCTCAAAAATTTCTTTGAATATGACAAGTTCAAATTTTTTAGTCAAATGCTCGTTGAGTTTAATAGCCGCCGCCTCTGAATGAGTGCCGCGCGGTCCCAAAATTCCCATTTTTTCCATAACAATTAATTCTCCATGCAATAAAAATTTTGATTTTAAAGCATAAATTATTTCGCCCGCTTTAAAAAAAATTCCTGCTATAAAATTTTCTGTGAAAGTACACGTGTATACTTTTTTAAAATATCTTGACGTAATTTTATAACAAAATTATAATAACGCTGTCAGCTGATAAATAAGAAAATTTTTAAATTGGCAGGTGTTTTAAAATGACAATTTCAAGCGGCGATACAGCGTGGGTGCTGATAAGTGCGGCTTTGGTTTTTATAATGACGCCGGCGGTTGCGCTTTTTTACGGCGGAATGGTACGGAGTAAAAATGTTATAACAACTATCATGCAGTCGATATTTATTTTGGGAATGGTAAGCGTTGAATTTATTCTGATAGGCTACGCAATGGTTTTCGGTACAGATATAGGCGGCTTAATCGGCGATTTGGAAAAAGTCGGCTTAGCGGGCGTCGGCTATAATATTTTGGAAGGCGGCACAATTCCTGAATTGGCGTTTGTAGCTTTTCAATGTATGTTCGCGGCGTTGACTCCGGCTTTGATAACGGGCGCATTTGCCGAAAGAATGAGATTCAGCGGCTTTGCAATTTTAATGTTGTTATGGGCGATTTTAATTTATAATCCAATGGCGCACTGGGTATGGGGCGGCGGCTTTTTAGCACAACTTGGCGCGTTGGATTTTGCGGGCGGCTTGGTAATTCACATTTTAAGCGGCGTAAGCGGTTTAACAATTTGTATTTTGTTGGGCAAGCGTCGCGGCTATGGAAAAACTGCGATTGTTCCGCACAATATCCCAATGACAGTTTTAGGCGCGGCTTTACTTTGGATTGGCTGGTTTGGTTTTAATGCAGGTTCAGCATTAGGCGCAAATGAATTAGCGGCGAATGCATTTTTGGTAACACAAATTGCGGCGGCGGCAGGCGTTTTGGGCTGGGTTTTACTTGAATGGAAACGCAGCGGCAAGCCTACAATTTTGGGCGCGGTTTCCGGCGGAATTGCGGGGCTTGTAGCGATAACTCCGGCGGCAGGTTATGTCACGATTTTGCCTTCACTTGCAATAGGTTTAATTGGCGGCGCAATTTGTTACAGTGCGGTTGCAATTTTGAAAGAAAAGCTCGGCTACGATGATTCACTTGATGCATTTGGAGTTCATGGAATTGGCGGAATGTGGGGCGCGGTTGCAACGGGACTTTGGGCGACGACTGCGATTAATCCCGACGGCGCAAATGGTTTATTTTACGGCGAAAGTGATTTATTTTACGCGCAAATTCTTTCAATCGGCGTTGCGATAGTTTTTGCGGTTTTCGGCTCAATTATTCTGTACAAAATTGTAAATGCAATAATTCCACTGCGCGTTGATGCAAATGAAGAAGTCGGCGGCTTAGACGTTATGGAGCACGGCGAACGCGGCTACAATGCGGGACTTTTCAGCGGCTCAAGCAGTTTCATTGGCGGCAAAGAATTTGAAACTTCAGCGGCATTAGATTTAAATCATCACGGTATTTAGTTGGAGGCGGCAAAAATGCAGGAAAGAAAAATTACAAAAATTGAAATAATCACGCGTCCCGAAAAGTTGGAAAATCTGAAAGAGGCGTTAAATGAAATTGGCGTTTTGGGAATGACAGTTTCGCAGGTTTACGGTTGCGGTACTCAAGGCGGGCATAAGGAAGTTTACCGCGGGCGAGAATACGAAATAAATCTTATCCCAAAAATAAAAATTGAAACGGTTGTCTGCGAAGTTCCGGTTGAAAAAGTTTTGGAAGTTGCACAAAAAATTTTACGCACGGGAAAATTTGGCGACGGAAAAATTTTTATATATGAACTTTCAGACGCCGTAAGAATAAGAACAGGGCAACGCGGCGCAGAGGCGATCATGGATATTCCCTGCGAAATTGTAGATTAATTTTATAAATTTTAAATCCGTCATTTGAAGACGGATTTTTTTTATTTTCAAAAAAAGCCGCGCAATAAAGCACGGCGGACTTTCTATTAATAATAATCAAAATTTCAACCCTTGAATTTATGACGAGTAGCAGTATCTTCAAAGCAAAAATAATCCGGTCTGTGTCTAGATTCTGTGTACTCAAATTGAACGCCGTCGCCGTTGAATACGCGCCCGCTGATTATCGCCAAACAATTATAATCGTCAAGCTCCAAATATTTTTTGTCTTCAGACGTGGCAAGTTCGGTAGTCATTTTGCGCTTGCTTGTCATAATTTTCATCTTGAGTACGTTTTCAAGATAATCATAAATCGAATTTGTAGCAATTTCCTCTGTCAAACCGTGCGCGGCTGATATGAGGAAATAATTTTTGTCGAAAATTAAAGCCTTGCCGTTGACATAACGAACGCGACGCACGTCATAAAGTGCCGCCCCAACTTTAAAACCTGTTCGCTCGGAAATTTCTTTATCAGCAATTATTTCTTCAAGCTTTACAACTTTTGTAGCGTAGTTAAAACCGTTTCTAATCGCCGCCTCCTTGAAAGATTCAATCCCGCCAATTTTAAAAACATTTCTTTCAACCGGCTCATAAATTACACGGACGCGCAACCCTTGGCGAACTTGAGCATATCCCTTTTCAACTAGTACATTAATTGCCCGCCGAACTGTATTGCGTGAACAATCGTACATTTTAATCAACTCAAATTCTATTGGGATTAACGAATTGAAAGGGTATTCCTGCGTTTCTATCTTTGTTTTTAAATCGTTATACATTTCGTCAAATTTTCTCTTCAACAAATTCCCAATGACAACCGCTGACAGTGTATTGGTTTATGCAAGCACGGCGTATTCTTTGACGAGTAACTCCGAAATAATTAGCTGCCGCTGTTATTGAAGGAAAAATGATGTTTGTCTCAATGCATTTTACAGCTCTTTTATAAGCTATACGATTTATTTTTTTGCCCGTATTTGCTAATTTTAATTTCAATCGTGTAGATTCAGTAACGATGTGTCCTTTTTTTTGGGAGGCAATTTTATCGCGTGTTTCTTCAGTAAAAATTTTTCCTTTGAGTTTTGCAGCAATTTTTAAGCGTTGTTTTAAAGGAATTATACGCCCTTTACGCATTTTTGAAAGTCTATTACTTAATTCAGCCGGTGCTTTGTATCCAGGTATTCCTTCACCTCCATCAGTAAGGTTGTAACCATTTGGAAATTTACTATTAAGTTCTTTAATCCAGAATTTTTCTCTCTCATTAAGTTCTTCAATGGTGTCACATTTAGAAAGAATTTCAACTTCAAAGTTTTCAAAACCATATTTTTTTATCGAGCGGTCAATATATGAATTTCGACTGTTGCGTAAATGTTCATTGATACGCTCTTCAAGTGTACGTGTAGTTTTGCCAACATAAATTTTTCTGGTTAATTTGTGGCGAATCATATAAATCACCATTTTAATAAAAGCAATTTCAGGATTTAACATTTTCTTGCCCCTTTCTGTATTTGACAAATAGAGACAAGATTTGTTATAATTTTTAATTGAAAAAACCTTGACTCGTGATTTGTCTAGTTTTGACGATTAGAATTTTATCACGGTTAAGGTTTTTTCGTCAATATGCTCATAGGAGCATTTTTTTTGCAATTTTGGCGGCGTTTACTTTGATTTATCTTGAGAAATTTTTCAGAAGTCTAGTACCGCCGGTAATTTCAATGATTGTTGTACCTTTCTGCAGTTTGGTTTTAACGGTAATTGCGGCGCATTTTGTACTTGGTCCTATTGGCTGGAAGATAGGCTCTGCAATTTCAAGCGTGGTATTTAACGGAATTACCGGCGATTTCCGCGTTATTTTTGGAGCGATTTTTGGTTTTGTATACGCGCCGCTTGTCATCACAGGCTTACACCATATGACGAATGCCATCGATTTGCAGTTGATTGCAGATTATCAAGGTACAATGCTCTGGCCTATGATTGCACTTTCAAATATTGCGCAAGGCTCGGCAGTTTTGGCAATGATTTATTTGCAACGCAAAAACGCGGCGGCTCAAGAAATTAATGTTCCTGCGTGGATTTCCTGTTATTTGGGCGTTACTGAACCGGCGATTTTCGGTGTCAACTTGAAATATTTCTTCCCCTTTATTTGCGGTATGACAGGCTCGGCTTGTGCGGCGATTGTCTGCGTTTCAACTTCAACAACGGCTAATGCTATTGGTGTTGGCGGTATTCCCGGTATTTTGTCAATTCAACCTCAATACATGCCTACTTTTGCACTTGCAATGCTTGTGGCTATTGCTGTACCATTCGTTTTAACAACGCTTGTTGGCAAGAAAAAAGGAATTGACAAACAAGCTCAAATAGCACAAGAAGAGGCAGAAATGGAGGCGGCGGCTGAAGCGGCTAATGCAGAGACTGAAGTTAATCTTGTAAGCGAAAATGAATTTAAAGCATATCTTGACGGCGAAGTTATCAGCTTGAAAGAAATTGGCGACGGCGTATTTTCTGAAGGAATGGTAGGCGACGGCTTGGCGATTAAACCGGCTAATGAAACTGTTTGTGCGCCTGTTTCCGGTAAAGTTACAGTTTTAATGCAAGATTCTAAACACGCGGTAGGAATGACACTTTCAAACGGCGTTGAAATTTTAATTCACGTCGGAATTGATACAGTATCAATGCAGGGCGACGGCTTTGAATATCTTTGCAAAGTTGGAGACGTTGTTAAAGCCGGTACACCTTTGCTAAAATTCAGCAAGGCGAAAATTAAAGCGGCAGGGCATCCAGATACAGCGGTATTTGTAGTAACTAATGCAAATGGTATTGATACTTTTAAATTTATCAGCGGTATGAAGGCTAAAACCGGCGAAACTGTCATTGCCTGTTACTGAAATTTTTCAAACGATAGTAATTGCCCTGTAAGCAGCCCTCCCTGAGATTATGGAGCAATTATTCTAAAAAAATAGATTGAGGTGTTGAAATTGAAAAATGTTGCATTAATTACCGGCGCGTCAAGCGGCTTGGGAAAATCTTTCGCCGAAATTCACGCAAAACGCGGCGGCGATTTAATCATTGTTGCAAGGAGTATCGACAAACTTAACGAATTGAAAAAATCGTTGGAAGAAAATTTCAAAGTCAACGTGTACGTTTTGCCGAAAGATTTATCAAAAATTGACGCGGCAGAAGAAATTTACGGCGAACTTAACCGCGAAAAAATTCCGGTAGATTATTTGATTAATAACGCGGGACTCGGCGGGCAAGGCTATTTTCACGAGCGTACAATGGAACAGGATTTAAATTTGATAATGGTTGACATTATCGCTTTAACGAAACTTACAAAAATATTCCTGCGCGACTTTGTGAAACGCGGCAGCGGCAAAATTTTAAATGTTTCCTCGACGGCGGCACTTATGCCAGCAGGTCCAATGCAAGCCGTGTACTACGCGGCAAAGTCTTATGTAACCGCGTTGAGTGAGGGAATTTGGCAAGAAATTCAAGGCACGGGCGTAACAATTACAACTTTGATGCCGGGCGGAATGGACACTGGATTTGCTAAGGCGTCGAATTTGGAAAATACAAATTTGGCAAAGGCAATGACATTTTCGCCTGACGTGGTCGCGCAGGACGGGTACGAGGCAATGTTGCGCGGCGATATGGAAGTAATTTCAAAACTGACGCCGGAGCAGTTGGAATGGTTTAAATCCGTACCGACAACGCCAAAAGAAATTTTATTGAAACAACTTTTTGAAATGCAGAAGTAAGCTATTGTAAGGAGGTTTTAAAATGAAATTTAGCGATAAAGTCGTTTACCAGATTTACCCAAAATCTTTTTACGATTCAAACGGCGACGGGCTCGGCGATATTCGCGGGATTATTGAAAAACTTGACTACATTAAAAGTCTCGGAGTAGATTATATTTGGACAACGCCCTTTTACCCTTCGCCACTTAAAGACGGCGGCTACGATATTTCAGATTATACGGCGATTGATCCACGTTTTGGAACAATGGAAGATTTTAACGAATTGGTAAAATCAACCGCCGAAAAAAATCTTAAAATTATGCTTGATATGGTACTTTGTCATACTTCCGACCGGCACGAATGGTTTCAACGCGCAATTAACGGCGATAAAGAATACCAAAAATATTATATCCTGCGCGACGGGCGCGGACAAGGTGAACCGCCTACAAATTGGCAATGTGCATTTGGCGGCAGTGCGTGGGAATATGTACCGCGCTTAGACAAATGGTATTTGCACTTGCACGACGTAAGCCAGCCGGATTTAAATTGGACTAATCCTAAAGTGCGTGAAGAACTTGCAAACGTTGTAAAATTTTGGAGAGAAAAAGGCGTTGCCGGTTTTCGTTTTGACGTAATAAATTTAATTTCTAAGCCGGAAATTTTTGAAGATGATACTGAAGGGCTCGGCAGAAAACTTTTTGCAGACGGTCCGCACGTTCACGAATATTTGAACGAACTTGTACAAAAAGCCGGTATCGACGGTATGATAACAGTAGGGGAAATGGCGTCAACCGATTTAAAAAATTGTTTGCTGTACACGCGCCCCGATTCTCATGAATTGTCAATGAGTTTTAGTTTTCATCATTTGAAAGTTGACTACAAAAACGGCGACAAGTGGTCTTTAATGGATGCCGATATTTCCGCGCTGAAAAAAATTTTTGAAGAATGGCAAGTCGGAATGGCTGAAAACAACGGCTGGAATGCTGTATTTTGGTGCAACCACGATCAGCCTCGCGCAGTTTCACGTTTCGGCAACGACGAAAAATATTGGAAAGAATCTGCCAAAATGTTGGCGGCGACGATTCATTTAATGCGCGGCACGCCCTATATTTATCAGGGTGAAGAAATTGGAATGACTAACGCAAAATTTAATTCAATCGAACAGTACCGCGACGTTGAAAGTTTGAATTACTATAAAATTCTGCGCGACGGCGGCAAGTCTGAAACAGAGGCTTTAAAAATTATTGGCGAGCGTTCCCGCGACAACAGCCGAACTCCAATGCAATGGAGCGCAGAAAAATTCGCAGGCTTTTCTACTGTTGAGGCGTGGATTTCTTCACCCGAAAATTATAAAAAGATTAACGTTGCCGCCGAAGAAAAAGATTCTGATTCAATTTTGAATTTTTATAAAATGTTGGTAAAATTTCGCAAAGAAAATAAAATTGTGCAAGACGGCGATATTAAATTCTTTGAGCGGGAAAATAATGACATTATCGCTTATTGCCGCACTTTGGGCAATGAAAAATTAATCGTAATTTGTAACTATCGCAGCGAAAATACCAACTTGACTGAAAAAAATCTTTCAGAATACATTGCCGACGGTTACAAAAAAGTTTTGGGAAATTATGAAGGGCTTGCAGAAAATCTGCGCCCGTTTGAAGTTGTGGTTTTTGGAAAATAAAATAAAATTTTTTACGCGCCTTTGCAATTTGGCAAGGGCTTTTTTTATTGCAAATTTTTATATTGGGCGGATTTTATTATTGACGCTAAAAAATCTGACTGATAAAATATTTTTGATAAAAATAAAATTTGTGGAGGGTTGCTTACTTTGTTAAGAAAAATTTTTGTATCATTAATTACAATCTGCGCGATAGTATTTAGTTTTAATTCGGCGGAATGTAGGAAAGTTATTTTCGTTATAAATACAGGGCAGACAATGAAAATTTCCGACCCGTTCCACGAAATACCGGAAAGTATAATTTGGAGCGCAGAAAATCTTTCAGCCAATGACGAAATTGGAATTATAACTTTTGGGGAAATTCCCCGCGTTATAAGACCACTGTCAAGTATCAAAGATAATCCCATTGACAATTTGCAAATTGAATACAGCGGGAAAAGCAATGCAAGCGCGGCACTTTTACAGGCGGTTGACATTCTATCGCAGAAATTTAACACGGACAGGACAATTATTTTTTTCACGGACGGCGAAAATCTTCTGGACGAAAAATCGCAAAATATAATGTTCGTTGAAAATGTAAAAGCGGGATTGAGGCAAGCACAATGGCTCGGTATTCCGGTTTATATTTTGAGTTTGCGGGCTGATGTTAATCCTCAAAATTATCATTCGTACGAATGGGCAAAAGAAATTCCGCTGAATTATCTGGATTTAATGTCGGCAATTCGTACGATATTTCACAACGATTTTAAAACGCCGCATTTAGAAATTTTTACTAAAAATATTTCAAATAACAATTTAGAATTTGAAGTTCCGATTTCTAATCCGGAAAAATTAAAAATTATTTTGCTCTCCTCAAGCGCGGGAAATGCTACGCTTAATAATTTTTCAAATGTTGCAAGCGTCAAAAGAAATTTCATAAATATTTTTGAATTGAACGCGCCGACGACGAATAAATTTGAAATGACTACAAATTATCCTCAAGGCACGGGCTTAACGCTTGACGTTATCCCTACGGTTAATGGAATTTTGCAGACTGAAATTTTAAGTTCACTTTTTGCGGAAAATGTTTTGGAAATTACGCCGGTTTATCGTAACAATTCAGATTCTAAAATTTTGGCAGATAAATTTTTTGACAATAAAACAGTTGCCTTGCAGATTAACGATAAAAATTTTGGGGGCAAGGTTAAAGACGGCACGATTAATCTTGCAATTCCAAACGCTGAAGAAAATATTTCGCTGCAAAAAGTTCACTTTGAAGATTTGGGAATAATTTTTGAAGGTGACGATACCGCACAATTAAAAAATCCTAAAAATAGCATTGCGTGGATAATTGCACTTTTGGCAATTTCGGTTATTTTGATTTTGTCGTGGCTGATTCACAAAAAAAATTACAGCGTGGCAAGCGCGGCGATTCTTTCTGCAGAAAAAAATATTTTTTCGTTTAAAGGCAAATTGAAAATCTGCGCGAGAAATGCTGAAGATTCAAGCCCGCGTGAATTTAATTTGTTTAGATTGAACTCTGCGCAAATTTCGTTGTCAAAAATTTTGGAAGAATGCAACTTTGAAGATTTTCAAAATGTGGAGGGAATTATTATAAAACCTGCCGCGCAGGGAATTTTGATTGAAAATAATTCAAACTGTACAATTACCAAAGAAAATATTTTAATTGAACATGGAAAAATTATTGAACTGAATTACAACGATTCAATAATTATTGCGCCGGTAAATTTGATTTTAACTTTTGAAAGTCTTAAACCGAATTGAGGAAATTTTGAACTCTGGGCAAATTTCGTTGTCAAAAATTTTGGAAGAAGTCGGCTTTGAAAATTTTCAAAATGTGGAGGGAATTATTATAAAACCCGCCGCGCAGGGAATTTTGATTGAAAATAATTCAAACTGTACAATTACCAAAGAAA
>CALGGV010000288.1 GCA_937915725.1 uncultured Selenomonadales bacterium | reverse complement strand
AGCGCAAGCAAATTATCGCCGTGAATAATTGCGTTGTCTGAATTGCCGATTGAAAATTTTTTGTCTAGGAAATGAAAGGGAACTTTTTGATGATAAGTAATAATTTTATCTTTGCCGAGCCAATTTAAAGCGGGCAATTTAATTCGCTCCTTTCAGTCGAAATTAAGGCAGAAGGCAAAAGGCAGTAGGCAGTAGTTTTTTCACTCTTGCCTCTTGCCTATTTACCTTCCTTGCCGAGTGCAACGCTGATAGGTACAGTAGTTTCTTTGTCGTAGCAGGTAAAGGCACTATCGACAAGATTTTTATCAGGCGCAGGAGTAACCGCGCTGACAACCGGTACGATAATTAAACCTGCAAGCATTGCAAACGCGCCCGCATTAATAGGCGATTGAAGAATTGCCGGAAATTCAGGACGAATTAACATATTAGCCGTCATTAAAATTGTACCGAATAAAAAGCACGCCCAACAAGATGCAGTTGTAACTTTTTTTGAGTACAGCGAATACATAAACGGCGCAAGAAACGCGCCCGCCATTGCGCCCCAACTGACGCCCATTAACTGCGCAATGAATGTTACAGAGCTTGTGTACTGAATCAGCGCAAGTACCGCCGAAATTGCAATAAATACAACAATCAAGCCGCGCATATATAAAACCTGCGCAGATTGACTCATATTTTTAACAATGTTATCCTTGATTAAGTCGATTGTCAAAGTTGAACTTGAGGCGATAACCAGCGAAGAAAGCGTTGACATTGACGCAGATAAAACCAAAATTACAACAAGCGCAATCATACTTTCAGAAAGTCCCGATAACATTGTAGGTATAATTGAATCAAAGCCGTTTGCTTTAATGTCAACTTGGTCTGAAAACAATCTGCCGAATCCGCCCAAAAAGTAACAGCCGCCCGCCACTACAAATGCAAACATTGTTGAAATAATTGTACCTTTTTGAATTGCCTGTTCATTTTTTATAGCGTAAAATTTCTGTACCATTTGAGGAAGTCCCCACGTACCGAGCGAAGTTAAAATTACCACGAACAACAAATTTATTGGGTCGGGTCCAAAGAATGAAGAAAAAATTCCCGGCGTTGTTGTAACAGTTTCATCAGTGATTCTTGCCAATCCGTCCAGCGCGTTAATAAAGCCGCCCTTTGATTCAAGTACCGCGTAGATAACCGCGCTTATTCCGACAAGCATTACCATTCCTTGAATAAAATCGTTAATCGCCGTTGCCATGTAGCCGCCCGCAACAACGTAAATTGCAGTAAGAATCGCCATTAACGTAATACAAATTGTATAATCAATGTCAAACGCCATTCCGAAAAGTCTTGACAAGCCATTATAAAGCGAGGCAGTGTACGGTATCATAAAAATAAAAATTATAATCGACGCGCCGATTTTTAAAGCCTTTGAACCAAAACGCTTGCCGAAAAATTGCGGCATTGTTGCCGAATCTAAATGTTGACTCATTATTCTTGTACGTCTGCCCAAAATAAACCATGCCATAAGCGAGCCGATTAAAGCGTTGCCAATTCCAGCCCACGTTGCCGCAATTCCATATTTCCAGCCGAATTGCCCCGCGTAGCCTACAAATACAACCGCAGAAAAATAACTTGTGCCGTAAGCAAACGCAGTAAGCCACGGACCGACACTGCGCCCGCCCAATACAAAGCCGTCAACGTCCGTTGCGTGCCGCCTGCAATATAAACCAATTCCGATTAACACGGCAAAATATACAATCAGTAAAGCAATTTTCATTTTTTTAAGTTTCCTCCAAGTTTTAATTTGATTTTAGAAATTAAGGAAAATTTTCTAATCCCTAATCCCTAGTCCTTAACCCCTAGTCCCTATTTATTCGTTTTCAATTCCTAACAGATAATTTACCGACGGCTCAAAAAAATCTTCAAAGCCTACCATTGGATTATCTGTTTCAATTCGCATTTCTAAAATTTTTCCCGTTGCATTATCAACCAAAATTATAAATCCAGCCTCACGCTCATAATTTTGAATTTCTTTGTTGTAGCGATAGTAAAAATAAGCGTACGCGGTTTTTTCGTCTCCAACTTTTTCAAAATCTGCGTCGCCGTAAAGTTCAACGGCTTTATCAAAAGTCATACCAACTGAAAGACCGGCGGGCGTTGTCCAGCCGTTATTTTCCCTAACAATTATTGTAAAAATTTTGTGTTGGTCTGAAAGATAACCAATTTCAACGCCGCTCCCGTATTTGCAGGTTGAAAGATATTCTACGCCGCGTTCATTCGTATCCGGCAAGCCGTAAATTTCAATCATATAATCGCTTGTACTGCCGAAAGTTAAGCCGCCCAAAAACATTTCATTTCGTGGCATTGATGCACTACAAAAATTGTTGCCGAAAAGTACAAACGCACTTAAAATTATTGCCGTTAAAATTTTTTTCAACATAAAAATTCCTTTCTAAAATTATTCTTGAGTTTCAAGCAGAGTATCTATTCTATTTTCAAAAAAATCTTCAAAAA
Organism: uncultured Selenomonadales bacterium; assembly: GCA_937915725.1. Lineage (GTDB taxonomy): Bacteria > Bacillota > Negativicutes > Selenomonadales > Selenomonadaceae > Quinella. The sequence continues at coordinate 11,746 of CALGGV010000288.1, read as the reverse complement.
GTGCCATTGTATTATTGCCGGTAATTTCCATTCGCAAAATTTTTTCAGTGGCGTTATCAACAACTACAATAAATCCAAAATCCTTTACATTCCCGTTGGAATGAAAATAAATGTAAACTGTTTTATCGTTGCCGAATTTTGCAAAATCTGCGTCGCCGTAAAGTTCAACGGCTTTATCAAAAGTCATACCAACTGAAAGACCGGCGGGCGTTTTCCAGCCGTTATTTTCTGTAACAATTATTTCAAAAATTTTATTGATGTGGGCATTGTAGCTAAGTTTGACGCTATCGCCGTATCTGCAAGAATACAAATGTTCAATTCCGCCTTCGGTTTTATCCGGCGCGCCGTACATTCTCAATATTTGGGCAGTTGGAGAGCCAAAAGTTAAGCCGCCCAAAAACATTTCATTTCGTGGCATTGACGCGCTACAAAAACTATTTCCTGCAAACAAAAACGCGCTTAGAATTACCATTGTTAAAAATTTTTTTAGCATAAAAATTTCCTTTCCAAAAAAATTTGATTTTATTGACAAAAAATTATATCATTCCAAAAATTATAATCAAAATGTATACAAAATTTTTGGAGTGATATTTTTGGTAATTGATATTCATACTCACATTTTCCCCGACAAAATCGCCGCTGAAGTTATAGAAAATTTGAGCAAGAAAAGCCGCGCAAAATATTTTTCTGACGGAACTTTGAACGGGCTTTTAGATTCAATGAAGAAATTCGGCGTTGATAAATCTGTAGTTTTGCCGGTTGCAACTAAAACTTCGCAGGTTGAAAAAATTAATTCCTACGCCGCCGCAATGAATGAAAAATTTGTCGCACAGGGGATAATTTATTTTGGTTGCATTCATCCTGATTTTGAAAATTTTCGCGCAGAATTAAGCCGCGTCAAAAATTTGGGCTTGAAAGGAATTAAAATCCACCCAATTTATCAAGGCGTAAATCTTGACGATAAAAAATTTTTGAGGATTTTGTACCGCGCCGCCGAATTAGATTTAATTGTAATAACGCACGCCGGCTTAGATATTGGATTTCCTGGCGTTGTAAATTGTTCGCCGCAAATGGTACGCCGCGTCATTGAAGAAATTGGCGATTTTAAATTTATTTTGGCGCATATGGGCGGCTGGAAAAATTGGGACGAAGTTGCAGTTGAATTGGCGGGCAAAAATATTTTTATGGACACTGCCTTTTCAACCGGTACAATTCCTGCGCGAAGTGATTTTGTTTGGAAGGACGAAGATTTAAAACTTTTGGACGTTGAAGAATTTATGAAACTTTATAAAATTTTTGGCGCGGATAAAATTTTATTTGGTACGGACAGCCCGTGGAGTTCGCCCAAAACTTCGATTGACTTCATAAAAAATTTGCCAATTTCTGACGTTGAAAAAAATAAAATTCTCGGTGGCAATTCCGAGAAAATTTTAAAATTGGAGTGAAACAATATGATTCTTCAATATGAAGTTGGAAATATAATCGCCACGAATGCTTATTTTTACATTGACGATGAAACACGGCACGGCTTTTTGATAGACGCGGGCGCAGAGGCGCAAAGACTTTTACACATTATAAACGAGCGCAAAATTATTATAGAAAAAATTTTAATTACGCACGGGCACTACGACCACATTGGAGCCGCCGCCGAAATTCAACAAGCTTTAAACATTCCAATTTGTATGCAGAAAAACGGCAAAATTTACGCCGAAAATCCCGCGTGGAATATGTCCGCCGCCTTTGGCAATGAAATTATTTTGAAAAATGTAACTTACCTTGAAGACTACAGCGAAATTATTTTGAATAGCAACAAAAATTTTAAACTGAAAATAATTCCTTGCGCGGGGCATACTACAGACGGCGCAATTTATTACAGCGAAAAAGACGGCGTTGCATTTGTCGGCGATACAATTTTTTTGGGAAGTTACGGGCGCACGGATTTACCGGGCGGCGATACTGAAACTTTGTTTGATAATATCAAGTCAAAGATTTTTACTTTGCCCGATGAAACAATTTTACTTTCAGGACACACGCCGCCAACTACCGTACAAGCGGAAAAAGCTTCCTTCGGTCGCTTTTTCTAGGCAATAGGCAATAGTAAAGAGGCAATAGGGAATTGAAAAACTACTGCCTATTGCCTACTGCCTACTGCCTACTGCCTTCTGCCTAAACTTCAGCAATTTGTTCCTGTGATAAAGACTTTAAACCTTTTTCAGCCAAAAGAGCCTCTGATTTTTTCGTATCTTTGACGCGGAAAATCATGTAGGCATTTTTTTTGCCTGCGAAGGCGTACATATATTCGACGTTGACATTTGCCGCTGTAAAATTTTTCAAAAGTTTGTTCAAGCCGCCCGTTTCGTCAGAAATTGCATAAACTAAAACCGGCGTAAAGGTTGCCACAAAATTATTTTCCTTCAAAACGTTTGTAGCCTCGTACACGTCATTTACAATCATTCTTGCAATTCCAAAATCGTTTGTGTCAGCCAAAGACAGCGCGCGGATATTTATTCCGCCTTTTGCCAAAACTTCTGTCATTTGGTTTAAAGTACCTGGTTTATTTTCCAGAAAAACTGAAACTTGATTGACGCTCATTTAAAAATCTCCCTTCGTTTGATTTTCAGGCAGTAAGCAGTAGTTTTTTCACTTTTGCCTCTTAACTCTTGCCTACTGCCTTTTGCCTAAATCTTACGCTTATCGATGACGCGGACGGCTTTACCTTCACTGCGCGTGATAGTTTTTGGCGCAACAAGATTAACTTTTGCTTTAATTCCGAGCATAGACTTTAAGCCGTCCTCAAGAATTTTCTTGCGCGTTTGAACTTCGCCAACATTATCAGTGAACATATCCGGCGTCATTTCAACATTAATATCAAAAGTATCTGTATTATTAACCCTGTCAACAATAATTTGATAATTAGCCGCGTAGCCGTTTTTCAAAAGTACAGTTTCAATTTGACTCGGGAAGACGTTGACGCCACGAATAATCAACATATCATCTGAACGCCCTTTAGGTTTGGTCATTTTTACATGAGTTCTACCGCAGGAACATTTTTCACGAGTCAAAGTGCAAATATCACGGGTACGATAGCGCAGGAGCGGAAAAGCCTCCTTGTCAAGTGAAGTGAAAACCAATTCGCCTTGTGTACCTTCAGGCAAAACTTCGCCGGTATCTGGATTGATAATTTCTGCAATGAAATGATCTTCGTTAATGTGCATACCCGTTTGAGCTGAACATTCAAAGGAAACGCCGGGTCCGGAAATTTCGGTTAAGCCGTAAATATCGTAAGCTTTAATTCCCAAAGTTTTTTCAATATCACGGCGCATTTCTTCAGACCACGCCTCCGCGCCGAAAATTCCAGCCTTCAAAGGAATTTGCTCGGGCGTCAAGCCCATTTCTTTCATACTTTCACCCAAATAGGCGGCGTAACTTGGAGTACAACAAAGAATAGTTGCGCTTAAATCCATTATGAACATAATTTGACGCTCGGTGTTGCCGGAACTTGCAGGGATTGTAAGACAGCCTACTTTGTGAGAGCCGCCGTTTAAGCCGGGACCACCTGTAAATAAGCCGTAACCATAAGAAACTTGGCAAACGTCTTCATTTGTGCCGCCTGCCGCTACAATCGCCCGCGCGCAGCATTCTTCCCAAATATCAATATCTTTCAAAGTGTAAAAAGCAACAACGCGCTTACCGGTTGTGCCGCTGGTTGATTGAATGCGCACGCAGTCTTTCAACGGGCAAGCAAGCAAGCCGTAAGGATAAGCCGCCTTTAAATCTGCCTTTGAGAGCATGGGCAATTTGTGTAAATCGTCAACTGATTTAATATCGTCGGGCGTCAAATTTTTTTCTTGCATTTTTTGGCGATAGTAGGGGACATTATCCCAAACGTGTTTAACCTGAGCGACGAGTTTTTCATTTTGAATAGCCAAAATTTTTTCACGCGGCGCACATTCAATTTCTTCCTGAAAATATCTTTCCAATGAATTAGCCTCACTTTCAAAATTAAAAAACATACAAAACTTTAAGATATACCGCTTTGATTATAATTCTACTGAAAATATATTTCAAGAAATATTTTCTAATTGCTTAATCGCCGTCAAAAGTATACAATATATCCTAAAAAATTTAGAAGAGATGATTTTATTGCTTGAGAAATTAGAAAAAGTCGAAGACAGATTTAGAGAAATTGAATCGCAACTGGGCAACCCCGCAATTATTTCTGAAGTTGAAAGATTTACAAAGTTGACGCGGGAACTTGCAACCCTTGAACCTATCGTAAAAAAAATTCGTGACTACAAAAAAATCCTCGCACAGATTGACGAAGATAAAAATTTAGTCGAAACTGCCGAAGATGAAGATTTAAAAAATTTAGCAACCGAAGAATTAGCCGAACTCAAAAAAAGTAAAGCCGAAATGGATAAGGAACTTCCAATTTTACTTTTGCCGAAAGATCCAAATGATGAAAAAAATGTTATCGTGGAAATACGCGGCGGAGTTGGCGGCGAAGAGGCGGCACTTTTCGCCGGCGATTTATTCAGAATGTACACGCGCTACGCCGAGCGGCAGGGCTGGAAAGTTGATATTGTCGATTCAAATGCTACAACCATTGGCGGCTTTAAGGAAATTTCTTTTACGATTGACGGCGCGGCGGCGTTCAGTAAAATGAAATATGAAAGCGGTACTCATAGAGTTCAGCGCGTTCCCGTTACAGAATCCGGCGGCAGAATTCATACAAGCGCGGTAACCGTTGCAGTTTTGCCGGAGGCTGAAGAAGTTGAAGTTGAAATTAATCCTACAGATTTAAGAATTGATACATACTGCGCGAGCGGCGCGGGCGGGCAATATGTCAACCGCACTGAAACTGCAATTAGAATTACACATTTGCCGACAGGAATTGTTGTTCAATGTCAAGATGAAAAATCCCAACTCAAAAATAAAGAAAAAGCAATGCGCGTCCTTCGTGCAAGGGTTAAAGATTTGGCTGTTAGAGAACAAAACGCCGCCATTGCAGCCGACAGAAAAAATCAAGTTGGCAGCGGTGATCGTAGCGAAAGAATCCGCACTTATAATTTTCCACAGGGCAGAGTTACCGACCATAGAATTAATTTAACGCTTTACAAATTGGACAGCGTTTTAAACGGCGATCTTGACGAATTAATTTCCGCGCTGATAACTGCAGATCAAGCGCAGAGATTAGGAAATAGTTAATAGTGGTTAGGGATTAGATTTTTTAGATAAATGGGAGGGGAAAATTTTGAAAGAAAATACTATTGCTAAACAGTTGAGTATTGCAACTGAAAAACTTAAAGCCGCGGGGATTGAAAATGCGCGGCTTGATGCTGAAGTTTTGCTTGCTTATGTTTTGAACACGCGCCGCCTTGCGCTTTATGTTCACGTTGCAAAAGTTTTGGAAGAAGAACAAATTACACGTTACCACAATTTAATTAAACGCCGCCTTGAAAGAATTCCGGTTGCTTATCTTACAGGACACAAAGAATTTATGGGCTTGAATTTTGCCGTAACACCTGATGTTTTAATTCCGCGCCCTGATACTGAAGTTTTGGCGCAGGGCGTTATCGAACACCTTCACGAATTTAACAGGGAAAATTTAAAAATCGCAGATTTAGGAGTTGGCAGTGGCGCAATTTGCATTTCAATTTTAAAATTTGTTGAAAATGTCACGGCAGAGGCAGTTGATATTTCTCAAAAAGCTATTGAAATTGCACAGTTCAACGCACAAAAATTTAACGTTGATGACAGGATTAATTTTTACGCAGGAAATTTATTTGAGCCGCTTGAAGGGAAAATTTTTGATGTTATAGTTTCAAATCCGCCTTACGTTACAACAGAAGATTTTGAAAATCTTCAACCGGAAATTGAAACTGAGCCGAAACTTGCACTTGACGGCGGCGCGGACGGTTTAAATTTCTACAGAAAAATTATTGAAACTGCGCCCAAATTTTTAGCTGACGACGGCTTTTTGGCTATGGAAATTGGCTTTAATCAATCCCATTCTGTTCAAAAATTACTCAAGGAAAATGGTAATTTCAATTATATTCAAGTGTGGAAAGATTTAGCCGGCATTGAACGTGTAATTGCGGCGTGGAAAAATTAAATGCTTACAGAAATTTTAAAGCCTACAGCCGAAAATATTTTTCGCGCAGGCAAATTAATTCAACGCGGCGAAATTGTAGCCTTTCCAACTGAAACTGTGTACGGACTCGGCGCAAATGCTTTTAATGTTGACGCTTGTAAAAAAATTTACGCGGCTAAAGAAAGACCCGCCGATAAACCTTTAACTTTGCACGTTGCAGATTTTGAAATGATTGAACAAATTGCTGAAATTTCTTTGGCGGCTGAAAAACTCATTGAAAATTTTTTGCCGGGACCGTTGACAATTATTTTGCCCAAAAAAATTATTGTGCCGGATTTTGTAACTTGCAATTCAAAAAGTGTTGGAGTGCGTTTTCCAAATAATCCCGTCGCGCAGAATTTTATCAAAATTGCAGGTTGTCCAATAGCCGCGCCCAGTGCAAATATTTCCGGTAAAAATCCACCGACAACCGCGCAGGAAGTTTTTGAAAATTTGAACGGCAAAGTTGAAATAATTTTGGACGGCGGCAAATGTGAAGTTGGAATTTCTTCAACGATTGTTGACATTTCGACGGGCGATTTAAAAATTTTGCGGCAAGGGAAAATTTCTGCTGAATCACTAGAGAGTGTTTACAAATTTTTAAGATATAACAATTCGGCTTTTCTTTTATAATTTTTAAATGTACTTTCTTTTTTCCAAAGCAAAAAAAGTACTAAAGAGCACGCCTTGCCGCGCAAGTACCAAAGAAAAAGTGCTTTTTTTGCCGCCCGCCTGCGTTTTTCGCGTCAAGCAAAAAGAAATTTAAAGTAACCGCCGCGTTTTCTCACGTTACCGCAATTTAAATTCCCAAGCAAAAACGAAGTGCGGCGGGCGTATAACGCGCCAACTTCTTTCTTTGTAAACATACTCTAGAAAAAATTTTAAAGCATATTTAAAAAATGCCCAAAACAGCCCCTAAAATCGACGCAGGCGCACGTTTAAAAATTTTTGCAAGAAATTATATTAAAATGCAAAACAGACGCCTTAAATTTAATAATATTTTTAAATTCAACATATGGAGAAAATTTATGCAGGAAAAAATTTTTATTGCGGCTGCTTATCTTGCCGCAGTCAACGTGATAACTTTCGCACTTTTCGCCTATGATAAATACTGCGCACAACATGACAAATGGCGCGTTCGAGAAAGTACGCTTTTAATTTGGGCGGCGATTGGCGGCAGTTTAGGCGCGGGCGCGGCTATGGAAATTTGCCACCATAAAACTTTACATAAAAAATTTAAATTCGGCGTACCAATTTTGCTTTTTCTGCAAATTATTTTAATCGGCTTGCTGATTTTAAATCCGAATAATATTTTTGAAAAATTTTTATGAAAGGATTGACAAAATGAAGAAAGGCGCAATATTCGATATGGACGGAACGCTTTTTGACAGCGAAAAAATTTACCAAAAATCGTGGATAGCAACGGCAGAAAGTCACGGCAAAAATAACGGCGTGGAACTTGCCGCCAAAGTTAGCGGCTCCAGTGAGGCGAATTGCCGCAGACTTATTCACGAGTTTTATCCGGAGGTTGACGTAGATAAATTTTTTATGCAGGTTGTAAATACTGCGGTTGAAGTTTTTAAAAATGGTGTACCGATGATGCCGGGTGTTCCGGAAATTTTAAAATTTTTCAAAGAAAATGGCGTAAAAATGGCAATAGCAAGTTCGTCAAGCATTGAGGTTATCAACAGAAACATTGAACGCGCCAATATAGAAAAATATTTTGATGCAGTGGTTAGCGGCGATGACGTGGAAAACGGAAAACCTGCGCCGGATATTTTTTTGAAGGCGGCAGAAAAAATAAATTTGCCTGCTACTGATTGTTACGTTTTTGAAGATAGTTTTAATGGAATTCGTGGCGCGTACGCGGCGGGTTGCGCCCCAATTATGATTCCGGATACTGTGCAACCGAATGACGAAATTAGAAAAATTTGCGCGGGGATTTATCCCAGTATGATTGACGCGCTTAAATTTTTTGAAAAGAATTGAAAATCCACTGTCTATTTTGGTGAAATTGAAAAAGCCGCCGCACTTCGTCTTTTAAAGAAAGAAATGCCGACTTGTTAATTTTTAAAACTTTATAAAAAATTTCTAGGGATTAGGGAGTAAAAAATTTTCAATTTTTACTTTGCCCCAGTTTCTAAATTTTTTTGATTAATGAAGGAACTTTCGCAAGTCGGGCGAATAAGTACTAATAATTGTTTAGAAATATTGTTGCGAGCGTTAAGAGAAGGAGTGACGCTGATGATTCGTGTATTGATTGCTGACGATTCGGCGTTTATGCGAAAAGTCTTGTCTGATTTATTCAACGGGCAAAGTGATTTTCAAGTTGCAGGTACAGCAGTCAATGGTAAAGATACTATTGAGAAAGTAAAAAAATTAAAGCCGGATTTATTGACGCTCGATGTGCAAATGCCGGTAATGGACGGACTTGAAGCATTGGCAATAATTATGGATGAATGCCCCTTGCCGGTAATAATGGTAAGCAGTATGACGCAAGCCGGCACAGATGCTACAATTCGTGCGCTTTCATTGGGCGCAGTCGATTTTGTAAGCAAAGCGGGCGGACCAATTTCTAAAATTGAACCAATTCAAGCTGAACTGTTAGAAAAATGCAGAGATGCGGCTCAAGCTCACGTTTCAAAAATTAGAACTTCTCCTGCAGATTCTAAGCCTTTGACTTTTACACCAAAAATTGAAAGAGAGCCGGATCCTCCCGCCATTAGAAAAATAGAATTTAAACGCAGAACTACAGGCTTTATACCGGGACATAAACCTACAATTACAAAAATTCCAACTGCTACAACATCGCCTCCTATAAAGCCAACTCCAATTTCGACATCGAACAGTTTAAGTAATAAAAAATTAGTAGCTATCGGCACTTCAACCGGAGGACCTCAAGCATTGCAAACTGTTATAACTCGTCTGCCCGGAAATTTACCTTGCGGCGTGGTTGTAGTTCAACATATGCCCGCAGGTTTTACTAAATCCCTTGCCGACAGATTAGATTCAATCAGCGAAATTTCCGTCAAGGAAGCCGAAAACGACGAAATTATAAAAGCCGGACAAGTTTATATTGCGCCGGGAAATTTCCATTTGCGCGTTGTAGAAGGTATTGGCGGCGTAAGAAAAATCGCTTTAAGTCAAGAACCGCCTGTCGGTAATCATCGCCCCGCCGTAAATGTTATGTTCGATTCTGTAGCGGGAATAGGTAAAAATTTAGTTTCCGTAATTATGACTGGGATGGGTTGCGACGGTTGCGAAGGTATGAAAAAAATAAAAGCAAATGGCGGCTATTCTATCGCCCAAGACGAAACAAGCTGTGTTGTTTATGGAATGCCAAAAGCTGTTGTTGACGCCGGTCTGGCTGACGAAATTAAACCGCTCACCAAAATTGCTGAAGCTATTGTTGAGGCTGTTAAACGCTAAATTAAGGCTGGGGATTAATGAAAAATCCCGTTGGTTAAAATCTAAATCTTGACAGCTAAAAATAATTGCTAAAACTATCGTTGAAACTGTTCGACGTTAAAAATAGTTTTAGGTCTTAGGTTACAGCGCACGAAATTTCTGTAACCTATGCCTGTAGCCTATAACCTAAACAGGAGGAATATGAATGGAAACTAATCAATACATGGAAATGTTTCTGGATGAATCGCATGAACATTTACAATCACTTAATGACGGTTTACTCGGCTTAGAGGATAACGCCGAAGATTTATCAATTCTCAATGAAATATTCCGTAATGCTCATACGCTTAAAGGTATGTCGGCAACAATGGGATATAATAAAATCGCCGAATTAACACACGAAATGGAAGACGTACTTGACGCCCTCCGCAAAGAACAACTCAAAGTTACTGAAGATATTATTGATACGCTTTTTAAATGCCTTGATTCATTGGAACAAATGATTGACAACGTAGGCAACGGCGACCCTGAAGATTTGGTTGACGTTTCAGAATTAGTTTCTAAATTGTCTTCAATCTTAAAGGGCAATGCAGGCGGCGCGGCAGCTCCTGCCCCTGCGGCAGCTCCGGCACCGGCGGCGGCTCCTGCAGCTCCGGCACCGGCGGCGGTTTCTGCATCAGATATTCTTGATGATTTAACTGAAACTGAAAAATCTGTCATTCGTCAAGCTATTGCCGGCGGTTTACGCGGTTTTCATATCACTGTTACCCTTTCAAGTACTTGTCTGCTTAAATCTGCGCGTTCATATATGGTAATGAATGCCCTTGATGAAGTCGGCGAAGTTTTGCGTTCCATTCCTGGCGCGGAAGAATTAGAACAGGAACACTTTGAAAATTCTTTTGAAGTAATTATGGTTTCCGATGCTGAAGAAAACGCAATTAAAGAGGCAGTTACAAATGTTTCAGAAGTAGAAAAAGCTGAAGTTGAAATTATAGATCCCGATGCTCCAAAAGCGGCAGCTCCTGCGCCTGCGGCTACTGCGCCCGCTCCTGCCCCTTCGGCGGCGGCTCCTGCAGCCCCTGCAAATGCTCCCGCGCCTGCGCCTAAACCTGCCGCGCCTAAACCGCCGGCAAATTCAGCTCCTGCAGCCGGTGGCGGTGGAGCAGCCGGACAGAAAAAGAGCCACGCCAGTCAATCTGTCCGCGTCGATATTGATAAACTTGATATATTGATGAACTTAATGGGCGAGCTTGTTATTAATAAAGTTCGTATTGAACAAATTGGACAAACTCATAGAATCGCTGAACTTACCGAAACTTTGGAACAAATGGACCGCGTTACAACGGATTTACAAAATATCGTTATGAAGGTTCGCATGGTTCCTGTTAGCCAAGTTTTTAACCGTTTCCCGCGTATGGTTCGTGATATTACAAAAGAACTTAACAAAGAAATTAATTTATCTATCGAAGGTGAAGAAACTGAATTGGATCGTACCGTTATTGATGAAATTGGCGATCCTATTATGCACTTATTGAGAAATTCACTTGACCACGGCGTAGAAATGCCGGATGAACGCGTTGCAAAAGGCAAGCCGCGTGTTGGAGAAGTTGGACTTATCGCCCGCCACGAAGGTAACAATGTTGTTATCATGGTTACTGACGACGGCGCAGGTATTGATGCTGATAAAATTCGTAAAAAAGCCGTTGAAAAAGGCTTATATACTCAAGAAGAAGTAGACAAAATGGACGACGCGGACGCCGTAAGAATTATTTTCTTGCCGGGCTTTTCAACCGCCGAAAAAATTTCAGATATTTCCGGACGCGGCGTCGGTATGGACGTTGTTAGAAGTAAAATTGAATCACTTTCAGGACACGTTGACGTAGAAACGCACATAAATGAAGGCTCTGTTTTCAAAATTAAATTGCCTTTGACTTTGGCTATTATTCAAGCAATGATGGTTAGAGTTCAAGACGAAATGTACGCAATTCCGCTCGGCTCCATTGACAGCACTATTAATATTCAAGTCGACGATATTAAAACCGTTCAAAATCGTGAAGTTATAGTTTTGCGCGGCGAAATTATTCCTATTATAAGAATGGAACAAAATCTTTTGGTTCCGCACGTCAAAGATTCAGATGAAATTTTTGTTGTGGTTGTACACGCGGGCGAGGCAAAAGCCGGATTAGTTGTCGATAGACTTATTGG
>CALGGV010000287.1 GCA_937915725.1 uncultured Selenomonadales bacterium | reverse complement strand
AATTGGCGTTATAAAAGTTTTAATAGCGGCGGGCGCGGCAGGTTTAATTTTGGGAAATTTTTTGTGAGGAATTATTATGCTAGAAATTTTTAGATTTGTATTTGAAATAAATTTTCTTATATTTCCAATAAGCGCGGGGTGGTTATCGTATCGAAAAATAAAGGGCAAGCCCGGCGGCAGAGCTTTAAGAATGACAATTTCAAGCTTGATAATGATGCTTTTGGCGTGGACGGGAATTTTTATGAATGAAACGCGGGAAGTTAAAGCGGATTATCTGCACGGGATAGAAAGATTTTTTAGCGAGCCGTGAGAGGGAAAATTTATGTTCAGTAATTTTATAGTGGCGTTAAGCGCGGTTATACCAATGTTTTTTTTAATGGCTATTGGAGCGTTCGTCAAGTTCAGCAAACTTTTGACGGACGAGGAACTCAAGCATATTAACAGAATGGTTTTCCGCGTTTTTTTCTTTTTTATGCTATTCCACAGCATTTATACTACAGATTTAGCGGCAACTTTTCGCCCCAAATTAATGCTGTTTGGCGCGGGCGCAGTGCTTGTACTTTTTATTTTTCTGATGATATTTATACCGAAAATCGAAAAAGATAACCGGCGGCGCGGCGTTATGGTACAAGCGATTTTTCGGAGTAATTTTGTAATAATGGGAGTGCCCATCGTTGCAAATATTTTTGGCGACGAAAATATAGCCGTAACAACAATGATGATCGCCGTTATAATTCCAATGTACAATATTTTTGCAGTAATTGCGCTTGAAACTTTTCGTGGCGGCAAAATTCAAATTCTGCCAATTTTAAGTGGAATTTTAAAAAACCCAATGATTTTGGGCGCAATTTCCGGCGCGTTACTTTTAAATTTGGGCGTGCAAATACCCGCGCCTGTCTTAAAACCTATTGGGCAAATTTCGGCGGCTACAACGCCTGTAGCGTTGATAATTTTGGGCGCGTCGTTTAAATTGGGAAGTGTGCAGGCGCATTTGTCACAGCTTGTAAAATGTGTATTCGGCAGATTAATTTTGGTACCGGCGGTTGTTTTGACTGTTGCAATAATTTTGGGATTCAGAGGGATTGACTTTGTAACGCTAATTGCGATTTTCGGTACGCCCTGTGCAATAGTTTCATTTGCAATGGCGCAACAAATGCAAGGCGATGCAGATTTAGCGGGAAATTGCGTTGTGTTTACTTCGGCGTTATCTTGCTTTACTATTTTTTGTTGGATTTTATTTTTCAAGACTATTGGTATTTTCTAAAAAAAATTGCCGCTTAAAAGGCGGCTTTTTTTATTTGTGAATTTTAAAATTTAATCGTTGAAAGTTTTGACTGTCAAAGATTTTCCGTCAGTTTTAAATTTAATCAAGCCGTTTAAATCTGTACGATAAATTTTGGCGTTGATTTTTTCAAGCCGTTCTAAAATTTCTGCGCGAGGATGCCCAAAATTATTTCCATAGCCGACGCAAATTACGGCAACTTTGGGGTTCACAGCTTTTAAAAATTCTTCGCTTGAACTTGTCTTTGAGCCATGATGAGGGATTTTTAAAACTGTACTTTGAACATTAATATTTTCGCTTAGAATATCAGATTCATTTTCAGAAATTAAATCCCCCGTGATTAAAAAACTTACATTGCCATAGCTGATTTTATAGACGTTAGAAATTTCGTTACCCGTGCCGACTTTTGGCGCGTACAAAATTTTAATTTCTACGCCGTCAATTTTAAAAATTTCGCCAGTTTGTCCTGCGCGAAGATTGTTTAATTTTTGGGGACTAATTCCAAAAACCGCCGCGTATTCAGATTTACTTTCATTGGCAGTGATAATTTCTCGGACGGGCATTTTGCGAATAATTGTACCTGCGCCGCCGCTGTGGTCTTCGTGCGCGTGGCTAAGAAAAATTGTATCGACTTCAAAAATATTTGAGTGTTTCAAGTAGGGAATGACAACGCGCCCGCCTACGTCAAAAGTTTTTTCTCTAACTCCGCCTGTATCAAAAATTAAACATTTTCTATTAGGCGTAATGACAACGCAACAATCGCCTTGCCCAACGTCAATAAAGCTAACTTCCAAATCGCCGCCCGCCTTGAAAAAATTTACCGCCAATAAAATTATCAACAAAAATAAAATTTCCGCTCGCCGAAATATCAACGCCAAATAATAAATCGCTCCCGCCGCAATTCCCAAAGTTGGAACTTGTACCGCGCTGAACGGCAAATTTGCAAA
>CALGGV010000286.1 GCA_937915725.1 uncultured Selenomonadales bacterium | reverse complement strand
AAAATTTGCCAGCCTTGAAAAAAGTTTTGATTAAAATTCATTGCCTCAGCCCTTCCAAATTTTCCAAAGAATTTTTCATATAGTATCACAAAAAAATTTTCCTGAAGTTAAATAAAAATTAAAGTTATCGCAATGAAAAAATCTGTGCGCCGCCCACTTTTCAAAATTTGCCGGTCTTGAAAAAAGTTTTGATTGAAATTCATTGCCTCAGCCCTTCCAAATTTTCAAAGAATTTTTCATATAGTATCATAAAAAAATTTTTGCTGAAACCGAATTTGCTATAAAGTTTTTTATAATTTTTGACGATATTTTAATATAAGGATGTTGCCAATAAAAGAATTGCGTGCTAAAATAAAAATGCAGATTTTGTTGGGAATTTTTTTCTAGGGAGGGATTCAAGATGATTAGTAGTCCGAATATCAGTACTCCGATTATGCCGGTTGCCGCGTCTTCAATCAAAACGCCAATTATGCCAATGCAAAACGTCATTCAGCATGCTGACATGAGACCGGGCGAAAATATTATTCAACACGCGCAACTTTGGGGCGATTTCAATACTACGGTAATGCAAACTAATCGTCAAGCAATTAGTAATGGAGAAAATGCAACAAGCGAAAGAATGTACGCTGCACGCGCTCCAATGGCAGTTTCAAATTTCGGTACTGAAACTCATATCGGAAACGGTGAATTGAGTCAAGTAAGCCGTGAAACTTTAGAAACGTCAGTTGAGGCTATTTCCAGCATTATGGAAAAAGATGACCAATTTGAAGGCTCACCAGTAGGAAATTATTCTGCACTCGGTCCCACCGGTTTTCAAACTTATAACGACCGTTCTTTTGAAACTCAACAGCAAGCAGCCGCAAGAGCTTATTCTTATTTCTCTGATTTTCAGTAATTTAAATTAAAAACTTTGTCGAGTCGTCCAGAAATTTTTTTGGGCGGCTTTTTTAGTTTATGGAAAGTTTTTTATTGAGTTCAACAATTTCTTCAGGCGAAAATTCAGTCCTCATAGACTTCCAGCGGTCGTGCAACCAAAACCATTCTTCAGGATATTTGCGAATGTGATTTTCTGTCAAAGTTGCCAAATACTGCGTCATTTTGTAAATATCAGCGCGTTTATCGTCCGTACGTTCGACAAAAACCGGCGGCTGAATTTCCAAAGTGTGTGTACCATCAAAATTTTTGTGCATAAAAGCGGGGAAAATTGGCACGCCTTTAAACCTAGACATTGCCGCCGCGCCGGTAACGTAATTTGTAGCACGGTTAAAAAATTTCACTACAACGCCGTCATTTCTTCCAACGTCTTGATCCATTATCAAGCCGATAAAATGCCCTTCGTCAAGCATTTTGTACATTTCACGAACGCCACTGCGATAAGTTATGTGCATACCAATCAAAGTTCGGTATTCATTAATAAATTTATCTGCGCCGTCAGATTTTTGTTTTTTCGCTACGCCGACAAGCGGAATACCATTTTGGGCAAACGCGCCGCCCATTAATTCCCAATTATCGCTGTGCGAAGTAGCAATAACCGCGCCGCGCCCGTTTCTTTCAGCGGATTTTATATAATTTTGTAAATATTCAAGCCCAATGATTTTAACGTGACTTTGCATAGTATTTTTCAGCACGGGGAACATTAAAACTTCAATCAGAATGGAGCCCAAATTAACCGCGCTAACTTTTGCAATTCGCACAGATTCTTTTTTATCGACGCCCAAACATTTTTGAATATTTTCCTGCGCTAAGATTTTTCTTTTTTTTGGAACGAAAAGCCACAAAAAATTTGCAAGCGCGTAACCTAATTTTAAGGCGAAATTGAAAGGCAACGCGCAAATTATTTTACTTATAAATTTAAAAAGTACGTAGGAAATTTTTAACGCCCCCTAAAAACAAATAAAGCCCGAGAAAATCCCGGACTTTACTAAAAAGAATTAAAAAGCAAAATATATACAACTCGTACGCCGAGTTTTAATTTTTAAGCTCTGGCAGCGCGATGTTTGGAAAAGCAATCACGGCAGTAAACCGGGCGTTCATTTCTGGGTTCAAAAGGAACTTCAGTTTCTTTTCCGCAATCTGCACAAACAACAGTAAACATTTGACGATGCTCGCCACCGTCGCGGTTACGACGACGTTTATCACGGCAATCACGGCAACGGGTAGGTTCATTTTCAAAACCTTTTTCTGCGTAGAATTCTTGTTCGCCTGCGCTGAAGATGAATTCTTTGCCGCAGTCCTTACATACGAGTGTTTTGTCTTCAAAAGCCATTAAAAAAATCTCCTTACATACTAAAAAACTTCCGTGCTTAAGTTTTTAACCTCAAGCTTGCGTATTATAACACAACTTAAGAAAAAATCAAGCAATTCAAAATTTTTCTATTTCATTAAATAAATTTTTTGAAAATTTTTAGAAAATAACTTGCATTTTGTCGGCAAGCTGTTTATAATAAAGTCATAGAAATTAACTTGTACTTGATTAAAGGGGGATTTTTAATATGGCAAAAATCGAGAAAGTTATCGGTCGTGAAATTGTTGATTCTCGTGGTAATCCTACTGTTGAAGTCGATGTAATCCTTGAAAATGGTATTATTGGTCGCGCAGCTGTCCCTTCCGGCGCATCCACCGGCGAAAATGAGGCTCTTGAACTTCGTGACGGCGATAAAGGACGTTATCTTGGCAAAGGCGTTTTGAAAGCTGTTGACAATGTAAACAAAATTATTGCTCCGGCAATTATCGGCGATTGTGTACTGGATCAACGCGCACTTGACTACAAGATGATCGAACTTGATGGAACTCCTACAAAGAGCAAACTCGGCGCAAACGCAATTCTTGGCGTCTCCTTGGCTGCGGCAAAAGCCGGCGCACAATTTGTCGGACTTCCGCTTTATCGCTATATTGGCGGCTGTAATACCTACAAAATGCCCGTACCTATGATGAACATTATCAACGGCGGCGCACACTCTGACGCTCCTATTGCTTTCCAAGAATTCATGATTCGCCCGACAGGCGCACCCACAATTCGTGAAGCTATTCGTATGGGCGCAGAAGTTTTCCATAACCTTGCAAAACTCCTCAAAGCACGCGGACTTTCAACGGCTGTTGGTGATGAAGGCGGCTTTGCTCCTAAACTTGACGGTATCGAAGATGCTCTTCAAATTATCGTTGATGCTATTGAAAAAGCAGGTTATAAACCCGGCGACGACGTTAAAATTGCTATGGACTGCGCAGCGTCTGAATTTGCTTACAAAGAGGCTGATGGCTGGTATTACGATTATCGTAAACTCAAAGACGGCAAAGAAAAAGATCCTAATGGTAAGAAACTTAGCGCGGCAGAACAAATTAAGTTCCTTGAAAAATTGATTACCGACTTCCCGATTGACTCTATCGAAGATGGCTTAGATGAAAATGACTGGGATAACTGGGTTGAACTTACAAAGACTATTGGTGATCGCTGCCAGCTCGTAGGCGACGACCTTTTCGTAACAAATACCAAATTCCTTGAAAAAGGTATTAAAATGGGCGCGGCAAACTCCATTCTTATTAAAGTCAACCAGATCGGCTCCCTTACCGAAACTCTTGAAGCTATCGAAATGGCGCATCGTCATAACTACACGACCGTTACTTCTCACCGTTCCGGCGAGACCGAAGACGCAACTATTGCTGATATTGCAGTTGCAACTAACAGCGGACAAATTAAAACCGGTTCATTGAGCCGCACAGATCGTATGGCAAAATATAACCAACTCATTCGCATTGAAGAAGAACTCGGCAAAAATGCTGTTTATCAGCGTCAACCGCTCCTCAATCGTACTGTTGGCGGCATTTGGAAAAAATAATTCTTTCGTAATTTAAATAGCTAAAAATAACCTTTAGGCACTGCGTTAAATCTTTGACGTGGTGCCTTTTGAGTTTTAAAATAGGAGTGGGAATTTTGAACTTTATAAAAAAATTTTTTACCGCGTTTTTTCTTGCAGTTTTATTTTTAAATTTGTCGAATGTAATATTTGCCGAACCGCAAGAAATTTCAGCTGAAGGCGAATACAGACTAGGCGACAGGGACAGCCGCGAAACTGCAAAATTGGCGGCTCTTGCTGACGCCAAAAGAAAAATTATTGAACAAGTCGGCGTTTACGTTGAAAGTTATTCTGAAATGAATAAATTTAATTTGACACAAGACCAAATACGCACTGCCGCAAATGCAATGATTAAAATTAAACATGAGGAAGTTCATTACTACGAAAACGGCACACTTTGCCGCGCGTTCGTCGTTGCAACTGTTGACACTGACAACATAGGAAAATATATTGACAATCCGACGCCGCAACCTTCAAACACCGGCACAAGTAAAAAAAAATTACAATTAATCGGAATTGAAGAATTTAACGGGCATTATTACAAAGTTTTCAATGACAGTATGAATTGGCAAGACGCCAAAAAAATTTGTGAAGATATGGGCGGGCATTTGGTAACGATAACTTCAATTTTGGAACAGGAAGTAGTTAAAAATTTAATTGTTGATAAAGGAATAAAAAATTTTTATTGGACAGGCGGATTTACTCTTGATGGAACTAATTGGCAATGGATAACCGGCGAAAAATTTTCTTACTCAAATTGGTGTAGTGTTGCCCCTAACGGTTTTGATAATGGCAAACTCAATGAAAATATAATTATGTTGTATAAAAGTCCAAATTTAGATGGTCTTTGGGATGATGTTAATGAATTGGGAAATAATGGCGGGCAATGGCATTTTTATGATATTGAAAATTCCGGATTTGTCTGCGAATGGGAAAGTTTTGACGATATAAAAATTTAAAGGAGGATAATTTTGAACTCAATCAAAAAAATTTTTACAGCAATTTTTTTAGCAATGATTTTTATAAATTCGCCAAATGTAATTTCAGCTGAAGAAAATATTTCAACTGAAGAAGTAATCACAACTGAAGTAAAAGAATTTTCAGCAACCGGCGAATATAGACTTGGCGATGACGATACGCGCTCCACTGCAAAATTAAAAGCACTTAATGACGCCAAAAGAAAAATCGCTGAACAAATTGGCGTTTACGTTGCAAGCTATTCTGAAATGAATAATTCTAACCTTGACAAAGATTTAATTCGTACTGCCGCCGCTGCTATGATTAAGATTAAATCTGAAGATACTAAATTTAGTGAGAACGGCATGCTTTGTGAAGTTTTTATAGTGGCTACGGCTGACACTGACAATAAAAATATTTCTGAAGTAATTGCTAAAATTCTCCAAGAAAGAGAAGAAACTAAAAAGCCCGATATAAAAGTTTTGGAAATTGTAGGTATTTATGAATGGAAAGGGCACTACTACAAAGTTTTTAACGAAGGAATGAATTGGTACAGTGCAAAAGAATACTGCGAAAAATTGGGCGGGCATTTAGTCACGATAACTTCAAAGGAAGAGCAAGCCGCAATTCAAAGTATTATCCTTTATTCCGGCAAGAAACAAAATTTTTATTGGACGGGCGGTTTTAGTGTTGTAAACAACAAATGGGAATGGACAACACGTGAAGAATTTATCTACTCAAATTGGGCGAAAGGCGAGCCGAATAACGATTTAGGCAACGAATTTATTTTATCAATTTATAATTCCGGTGAATGGAATGATTGTCCGGCAGACGGAATTTCACATATTCCGGATATGGATTTTTTTAAAATAGAAAATGCCGGCTTTATTTGCGAATGGGAAAATTTTAGAGATATTAAAACTTAATTTGGAGGTTAAAAAATGCTTACTCAAAAAACTGTAACTTCAATGCTTTTAGGGCACGCCGTAGCAGATGCCGTCGGTGTTCCCGTTGAATTTACAAAACGTTACAGGTTAAAAGAAAATCCCGTAAAAAATATGAGAGAATATGGAACTTACGGACAACCCGCCGGTACATGGTCAGATGATACAAGTTTGACTATCGCCGCTATGGAAAGTATGGCGCGTTTGAAAAAAATTGACTATGCTGATATTTTGAAAAATTTTATGGCGTGGTATTCTAAAAGTAAATTTACCGCCAATGATGAAACTTTTGATTGCGGCAATACAACTGCGCGCGCCATTTCAAATTTTGCGCACGGCACGCCGCCTTTAGAATGTGGACCGTCTCACGAAAACGCTGCGGCTAACGGCGGCTTAATGAGAATTTCGCCCGTTGCAATGTATTTGTATTTTAAACACGGAAATAATTTTGACTCTGCCGCTATGCAAACTATTCATAATTTTTCTTCAATCACTCACGGAAATAAAAATTGTTTAATCGCCGGTGGGATTTATTGTTTAATTGCCGCTGAAATTTTTGACGGGCAAAATTTACAAGTTGCAATTTCAAACGGCGTAAATAAAGCGAAAAATTTTTATGGGAATCTGCGCGAATTTGAAAAAGATTTAAAAAATTTTGAGCGGCTTTTTGACGAAAATTTTGCAAGACTTTTTGAAGATGAAATTCAAAGTACCGGCTATGTTGTTGCAAGTTTAGAGGCGTCGATTTGGTGTTTGCTGAATACTGACAACTACAAGGATTTAGTTTTAAAGGCGGTAAATTTGGGCGGCGATACTGACACAATCGGCGCAATAGCGGGCGGACTTGCGGGCGCGTTTTACGGTGCTGAACAAATTCCCGCTGAATGGCTTGACGTTCTCAAGAAAAAAGATTATCTGGAAAAAATCGCTACAGATTTTTATAACGCCTTCAATTAAAAAATTTTGGAGTGTAAAATTATGACGCAAGAAAAATTAATTGCAATGGTACTCGGACACGCGGTCGGCGACGCGCTGGGCGTTCCGGTTGAATCAGAAACACGAATGAGGCTTGAAAGTAACCCTGTAACAGAAATGCTCGGCTATGGCGTCCACAATCAACCGCCGGGCAGTTGGTCGGGCGATACAAGCTTGACTATTGCCACTATGGAAAGTATGACGCGCCTAAAAAAATTTGACTACGAAGATATTTTCAGAAATTTTGTTGACTGGTACAGCGGCGATAAATTCACTGCCAACGATTATACTTTTGACTTCGACCCGATAACTTCAGAGGCGATTAATAATTTTTTAAAAGGTTACCACCCGCTGGACTGCGGAATTTCGGACGAATATTCAAACGAAAACGGCGCGCTTATTCGTATGATACCCGCCGCCGCGTATATTTTTTTGACACGTGGAAATAATTTTGATGATAATGCTATGAAAATTATTCACAATTATACTTCTTTGACGCACGCCCACCAGCGCACTTTAATAGCTTGCGGGATTTACTGTCTAATTGCCGCTGAAATTTTTGACGGGCAAAATTTACAAGTTGCAATTTCAAACGGCGTAAACCGCGCCAAAATTTTTTATTCGACGCACGAAAATTTTAAAGATGAATGGTTTCACTACGAAATTTTTCTTGATAAAGATTTTGCCGCAATTCCAGAAAAAAATATTCCAAGCCGCGTTTATGTTGTGGATAATCTCAAGGCGGCGTTATGGTGTTTGTTGAATACCGACAACTACAAGGATTTAGTTTTGAAGGCGGTAAATTTAGGCGGCGATACTGATACTGTTGCAGCTATTGCGGGCGGATTGGCGGGCGCGTTTTACGGGCTTGAACAAATTCCCACTGAATGGCTTGACGTTCTCAAGAAAAAAGATTATCTTATTAAAATAGCGGCAGATTTTTATGACGTTTTTAATTAAAAGTGAGGTGTAAAAAATGAGTTTTAAAAAATTATGTGGTACTTTAATTGCGTTGGTGTTTGTCGTAACGATGACTTCGGCGACTTTTGCACAAAAAGCAGAATTGCCTGAAGGAGTTGTACCGCTGACGTGGCAACCTTCAGCCCAACATTTAGCCATACAAACTGATGAAGCCAGAAAACTTTATACCAGAATTAGAAAAAATGATTATCCAAGTGTGAAGGAACTCAAAAAAAGCCCTGTGGTTGCACAGCTTGACGCACTTTCAAATTACTATTTCAAGTTGTACGGCAACACGGCTGATATTAACACGCCGGAACGTCAAGAATTGAGAGAAAAAGTTTTGCAGGAATTTTTAAGCATAGGGTCTGCGCGAAAAATTTATGACGCAACGGCGAAAAGAGACAAATATGTTTATGACGGTCCACTCAACAAAAATTATCAAATGACTTTAGTTTTGGGATTGCCTGCCTCCGGAAAATCTACAATGTATACAGATCCCAACAGTGAAAAAACGGGGGCTTTTATCCTTGATTGTGACGTTATAAAAACTTTGTTGCCGGAGTATCAGGAAAGTTACGGCGGCGCAGGGGACGCGGTACATTGGGAAAGCTTTAACATTATGGATAAGGCAATGGAAACTTTTTTAACCGGCGAAATGAAGGGCACAAATATTATACTGCCCATTGTGGCTCCGAATTTTGACGAATTGACAAACAAATATATAAAACCTTTTGAGGCGGCAGGTTATGAAGTTAGAGCGGTTTATATAGATGTTCCCGAAAATGTCAGCTTTGCCAGAAATATTGCAAGACAACTTGACTCCGGAAGAGTTTTTAGAAGTGCGGTTGCTGCCTCATTCGGCAAAAAGCCCAAAAAAGTTTACAATAAACTTAAAAATAAAATAAATTCCAAAGGTAACCCGTATGGTATATTAAACACAAAAAATTTTGAGAGGAGATAATTTAAATGGAATTGAAAACAGTACTTACAATCGGCGGCTCGGATTCATCGGGCGGCGCAGGTATTCAAGGCGATATTAAAACTTTACTTGCAAATGACGTTTACGCAATGAGCGTCCTTACAACTTTGACGGCGCAGAATACAACCGGTTTTCGTTCATATATGGACGTGACGGCGGATTTTTTGGCAAATCAAATTGATATGGTTTTTGAAGATATTCCGCCGGTTGCAGTGAAAATCGGAACAATACCGACTGTAGATTTAATTTTGACGGTTGCTGAAAGATTGACAACTTACGGCGCAAAAAATATTGTTGCAGACCCTGTGACTGTTGCGAATGACGGTACAAAATTAATTGAGGCGGATGCTGTTGCACTTTATGCAGAAAAAATTTTCCCGCTGTCAACTTTGGTAACTTTAGGAAAAAAAGAATTGACAATTTTCAGCGGTGATGCTGTTGATTCTCGTCAAGCAGTTTCTGACGCGGCTAAAAAAATTGCAGAAAAATATTCGTGCGCAGTTTTGGCAAAAGGCGGCGGCGACGATACAGACGCGAGCGAATTTTTGATTAATGGGCAAGATGCGCGTTGGTTCCGCGGTAAAAAAGTTGAAACAAAAAATACGCACGGCGCGGGCACTGCTTTAAGTTCAGCTATTGCGGCTAATCTTGCTAAAGGTTTAAATTTAATTCAGTCAATCGACGAGGCGAAAAAATATTTAACAGGCGCGTTGAGTTCCGGCTTGACACTTGGTAAAGGCGTTGGTCCTATTGATCACGGCTGGAAATTGCGCTAAAAAAATTTTTGTTGACATTAACAAATTTTTTGTAGTATAATCCCCAACGGTAAAAGGCGCTATCGTCAAGTGGTTAAGACACCGCCCTTTCACGGCGGGTTCGTGGGTTC
>CALGGV010000285.1 GCA_937915725.1 uncultured Selenomonadales bacterium | reverse complement strand
GCGGCTCCACTACTTCATTTGTACAGCGAAAAATTGGCGACGTTTTGATAGCGTGGGAAAACGAGGCTTTACTTTCAGTCAAGGAAAATCCCGGCGAATTTGAAATTATCACGCCGAGTTTGTCGATTTTAGCAGAACCTAGCGTTGCAGTTGTCGATAAAGTTGTTGACAAAAAAGGCACGCGCAAAATTGCAACTGAATATCTAAAATACTTGTATTCAGAAGAAGGGCAGGAAATAGCCGCTCAGAATTTTTACCGCCCGCGCAATGAAAAAATTTTGGAAAAGTATAATTATATTTTCAAGCCGCTAAATCTTTTTACTATTGATGAAAGTTTTGGCGGCTGGCAAAAAGCACACGACGACCATTTTGCTGACGGTGCAATTTTCGACCAAATTTATAAAAAATAATTTGTGAAATCTGATAGTATAAAAAAATCCAGCCGTGTAAAAGCGGTTTTTTTGTGTGCTGTTAGGAATTTTGACTTAAGCCTTAAATTTATTTCCGAAATATTTTTATTAAGCTGTTTCAATTCTTGCTTAGAAATATTAAAATTAAATTGCTAAAAAATTTCAAATTCTTAATGCAAGATAAATTTTAGGAAAAAATTTTTAATGATATTTTTAGAAATACGTTGTATACTAAGCACAAAAAATGAAAGTGGCTGAAATAAAATAAAAAATTTTGGGGAGGAACTGAAGGTGAAAAAATTTCTGTTGACGGCGATATTAATTTTGATGATGACAATTCCCGCCTTCGCACAGGAAGTCACAGCCGAAGGTTACGGCAGGACACGCGAAGAGGCACTTCATAGAGCAGAACAAGCGGCAGTTGAAGAAGTTGTCGGAACGTACATTGACGCAAATACTTTAGTTGAAAATGCTGTTGTCCAACTCGATGAACTTTACGCCGCCTCTCAAGGTTTCGTCAATAATGTTCAAATTTTGGACGAAGGCAGAAAATCTGACGGCAGTTATTTTATCCGTGCCAAAATGAATGTTGAATCAGAGGCAAATACAAATTTAATGAGCCGCCTTGAAACAATTATGAGACTGAATGACCCGCGCATTACCGTTATAATGTTGCAGGATAACGCGCCCGCCGGTACACACGATGAACTTTCTGAAAGTGCAATTAACGACAGACTTTTGGAATTGGGATTTTCACACATTGTGGACGCTGATATAGTTGCAAATTTGGAAAATGCAGTTTTGCTGGAAAGAATTTACAATGGCGAACGCGGGCTTGTAGGAATTGGCGACAGTTACGGCGCAGATTATCTTGTACTTGGAAAAACTCACGCCGCCGCACAAAATTTAGTTTTGCCGAATTATAAAACCGGCGGCTATAGCAAACACCCGCTGAACGTTGGCAACGCTGATATTACTGCAAAAATTATTAAACTTACAAACGGCGAAATTGTAGGTACCTTCACTGTTAGCGGCAAAGGTAACGGTATGAGCGACGATTTAGCCGCACGCAACGCTATTAAAAACGCCGCAAATTTAGCCGCGTCTGAAATTGAGAAAAAATTTAAAAAAGTTGCAATGACAGTTACAAACAGAAATTCTTACAGGTATGACGGGAAAGCTAATTTAAGGGCTAAGGATTAAGGGCTAAGGACTAGGGATTTTTTCAAGCTTTAAAAATGGAGGGAATTTTCACAATGTTTGCAAAGAAAATTTTTCTGGCGATTGTAGCAATTATAATAGCGGCACTTCCCGAAATTTGCGCGGCAAGTATTTATGATTATCCGCGCGCAGCGGTTATCCCGTTCACGAAAAAAGCTGCCGTTTCGCCGGATTTAAATTGGGACGATCAAATTAATGTTACCGGCGTTATCTACGACGAACTTTTCAACACCGGCAAATTTGATTTACTTGACAGAGAATATTTGAAAGAAATTGTTGATGAACAAATGCTCCAAATGCAAATGGGAAATCCCGCCTCAATGGTACAAACTTTTAATCTTGAAGGCGCGCAGTATTTGTTAGTTGGAAGTATCGACGGCTTAAGCAGTAAAAAGCGTGTCGGCGAGGCGTTCGGATTTGGCAGTAACAGTTATATTGTTGTGGCGCGTCTTTCCTGCAGAATGATTGACGTTGAAACAAGCCGCGTAGTTTTGACGGCGCGTTCAGTTGCTGAATCTAAAGTCCATTTAACAAAGGCTCCATTGCGCCTCATAAGAATTGGCGAAAATGAAATTAACGGCGATTTAGTTGCAGATGCACTTGACAAAGCCGCCGTTGCACTTGTAGATAATTTAATGGCGAATATGCAAAGGGTAAGGCATTAGGCAAGAGGCAAAAGTCAGTAGCAATTTGTCAAAAAAGGTACAACTATGAATAAAAAAATTTCTTTAAAAATAATCGCACTAACTGCAATGGCGATAATTTTTTCAATAAATTCTGTGCAAGCAGCATTTGAAAATTCACACGGTCCAAAACTTTTATTGGCAGAAGTTGCAAGTTACGGGCAATTTGAACTTAAGCCGGAATTTATGGCGAATTTTTACGACGTTATCAGCGAAAAATTGCAGGAAAATTTCAGCGTTGAATCCAGAATAACTTTGATTGACGAGCCATCAGATGAAGATGAAATTTTTTCAATAATTCATATGGACGCAATAGCGCACAGCCGCCTTTATCGCCGCGAACTTGCAAATGTGAAAATGACACGTTACGGCGATTCAATCATGGGCAAGGAATATTATCAAAATGAATTGAAAACTCAAGCGCGTATGAAATTGGAAGGCAAGCCCTATCGTTTAACTGAAGAAATTTTTGAAAAAGTTTCTGAACTCGGCGAAAAATACGACGTTGATTATATGCTTTTCTGTAACGTTCGTGATGCTGATGTTTGGCGTAAAACCGGCGGAATTTTTGGAGCCAGTCCTTCAACTTACGATTTACGCGGTAAACGTGTTCAAATTGAAATGGAATATTATCTGATTAACGTTAGAACAGGAAAAGTTTTTGAAGGGCAAAATTCAGAAAAACGTACCAGTTTAACCACAAATGTTTTAATCGGCAAATACGGCAATAATTACACCGTCGGCGATATGGTTAATTACGTTTTGCAGGATCAAGCCGGTAAACTCGTACAAAACATTTTGAAACGCGGCTTAAAGGCGGTTGATTAAAATGAAAAAGTTTTGCGCAGTTTTAATTTTGGCGGTTATGTTAATTTTAAGCGTTCGCGCAGATGCAAAAAGTTTACCCGTGATAGGTATTGTAGATTTTACAAGCCGTGTTACAATTACAAATCTTAGCGACGAACAAATTTTAACTTTCCACACAGCGGCAGATGTCATAATGGACGAAATAATTACCTGCGCAGACCTGCGCGACCTTACGGGCGAAACAACAAAGGCAATTCTTGACGAAATTATGATAATGTCACAAATTGGAAAAATGACGCCGGAAGTTAAAGCGGCGGCTGAAGACTGCGAATATCTTTTGATAGGGTACTTGATGAATTTAAGCCGCACAACTGACGATAAAATTATTGGCAAAGGCGACGGTATCCGCGCAAGTTTAAGCGTACAAATTTATGATATGTCAACCGGCAAATTAATTAAAACTTTCACAGGCAACGGAATTTCAAAGGCGCGTTACAATAGAATTGGAAAAATTTTCCGCTCCGGACAACTTGAATTTTCAGAAGACAGTTTGAATATTGCACTGGAAAAAGCCGCTCTGCAAATTGCCGAAAAAATTAAAAAAAATATTTAGGCAAGAGGCAGTAGGCAAGAGGCAGTAGGCAAAAGGCAAGAGGCAGTAGGCAAAAGGCATAAGGCAGTAGGCAAGAGGCAAGAGGCAAAAGGCAAAAGGCAAGAGGCAGTAGGCAAAAGTAACAGTGCTTAAAAATTCGACTAAGGGGAAATTTTTATGAAAAGTGTCGTAGCAATTTTCCTTCTGATATTTACAATGACTTCAAGTGCAAAGGCGGCACTAATCGAAGAAGGCGCAAAAGTTGCAGTAATGGATTTTGGAACTCACCCCTACGCAGTAACAATCGACATCAATATTTTGAACGCCGGACAAGCGGCGCATGAATATATTCTCCAACGGCTCTTTGAAAGGAACAAAATGGAAATTATGGACAAAGATTTATTTAAAGCACAACTTGCAGCCCAAAATTTAAATTTTACAGGTCTTATCCATCGCAATACCGCACAAAAAATCGGTAAAATTCTCGGAGTCGATTATATTATTTATGGCAACGTCAACGACGTAACCCTCAGCGAAGTTGGAGCCGATGCCGCCGTGATTGGAGGTGTAACTGTTTGTACTGTAAAATCGCACATAATCGCCCGCGTTATGAAAGTTGAAACCGGCGAAATTATTTCTGCGGCAAAAGGTGAGGGAAAATCGAAGAGTTCATTTGTGAAAGTTGCAGGCGGTCCGGTTGCCCTTTTGGAAATTGGAACTGCAAAAGTTACGCAAGACAGCGTTCACAATGCTCTTCAACAAGCGGCGTTTCAAACTGTTGATGTTTTAATTGAAAGGATTTATGGTCCTACAAAAAATCAAAGGAGTGTAAAAAAATGAGCAGCAAAATTATCAAAAGTTGTATGGCATTGGCAGTAGCAGTAATGATGCTTACAGCTACAGTTTTGGCAGATCCGGCAAATGAAGGAACAGATTGGGAAAAAGGCGTTATTCGTGTAACCGGTATAGGCTACGCCAAAGCAGGGGCAAAAAGAGGGCAAAGAGGACAAGCTCAACAAGCAGCGCGAATGGATGCACAACGTAAACTTGTTGAGGCTGTCAAAGGCGTCAATGTAGATGCTGAAAGTACTATGGAAGATTTAATGCTTGTCAATGACAAAGTAAGAACAAGCGTAAGCGGTACAATCAAACACTTTGTTCAAATTGGAGAATCTAAATATTATGATGACGGTGCTTGCGAACTTATCTTAGAAATGCCGCTTTTTGGGCAAGATAATTCTTTAGCACAATCGGCGTTTATTCCGCTCAAAAATGAACCGAAAGTTCCCTTCCCGCAACCTACCAAAACTTCAATTACAGTTGATGTAGACGTTAATACAACTGTTGGCGGAATTTCAAGCGGCAGATATACCGGCTTAGTTGTTGACTGCTCCGGCTTAGGGCTTGAATCCGTTATGTCTCCTGTTGTAAAAAATAACAACAATCAAGCAATTTATGGGGCAAAAAATCTTGACATTGATAAAGTTATTGAAATGGGTATGGCGTCCTATGCTACAAGTGCAAATGATTCAGTAAGCCGCGACCGCGCCGGCAACAATCCGCTTGTTGTTAAAGCTGTAAAAGTTGACGGCATTATTAAAGGCAATCCGGTTGTTTCAGTTGCAGACTCCGACAAAATCTTAATTGCAAATCAATCTGATATGTTCCTTGACAACTGCGCGGTAGTTTTTGTCAAGTAAAAATTTTATATCGCTAAAAAAATCTGGAATTAGCCCGTGTAATTGTTTGTAATTTTAAGCAAGAACGCGGGCTTTTTTGCTAGGAGGTTTTTGCTGTGAAGTGGAAAAAATTTTTGATAGGCGCACTTACAATTTTTACACTTTCTGCGCCGGTTGCAAATGCTGAAGTTGTTACAGTTCAAGGAATGGGAATGACTGAAGATGCTGCTATTCAAGATGCCAAAAGAAACGCCGTTGAAAAAGTTGTCGGTACTTATTTGCAAGCTGAATCCAGAATGCAGGATTTAGAATTGGTTTTTGACGCCGTAAACACCAGAACTCAAGGTTATGTTAAATCTTGCAAAGTTATCAGCAAAAAAATTAAAGGCGATACTGTGAATATTGTCGCGCAGGTTGACGTTTCAAGCGAGCCGGGATCCGAATTTATGAAAGATATTGAAGTTGTAATGAATCTGCGCGACCCGCGCCTTGCAGTTGTAGTTGAACATTACGGCGACGACGGCGGCGAAAATTTTAAACGCTATACCGCAATGTGTACCGCCGCAATTCGTGAAGAATTGGCAAAACGCGGCTTTACTCACGTTGTCGATAATCCTCAAAATGTAGATTATATTATTGTTGGAAATTTGACAGTAGGAAAAAGTAAAGCTGTAACAATTCCAAATTGGAATGATATTTCTAATCCGCAAATGACACAGGTTGAAACCGGTTTATCAAAATCAGAGGCGATCATGGATTGTAAAATAAAAAAATTTGATACAGATGAAATAATTGGCGAATTTCATTCTACCGGCTCCAATTTGGGCGCGGCAAGTGGCGAATTGGATAATCAAGCCGTTGTAAAATTGGCAGGAAACGCCGCGCAGGAAGTCCGCACAATCTTTAACCGCGAGGCGTCAAAAGTTTTTTCAAGTGTTAAAGTTATCGCGCAGGTTAATGACGGCGAAAAAATTTTAGATCTTGAAGAATATCTGCGCCAAACTCAAGGAGTTACCGGAGTTTATATGCGCTCATTTAGTGGCGGCAAATGTGTTATCGATGTTTCAACCGGTCTTTCGCCGCAAAATCTTTACCGCGTTTTGTCTGCCGTTGTAAAAAATGATTTAAATTTGAAACTGCAAGGTTTTTCCAGTACCGTACTTGAAATTTCTGTTTAAAATTTTATAAATGTACTTTCTTTTTTCCGCAAAAAAACTAAATGCGGCGGGTGTCTCTTTACCATCGGTTTTTTATTTTTCATTAAAAATTTTCTATCAGTTGAGGTGATAAAAATGAAAAAAGTTTTTTTACTAACTGTGCTGATTTTCAGTGTAATTTTTACAAATTTTGTAGAGGCGGCAAGCATTAAAGAACACCCGCGCCTTGCTGTAATGAATTTTGCAAACAAGGCGATAACAAGTCAAGGACTGCGCGACTATGATTTTTCTTCGGCGTCAGAATATGCAATTTACCAAATTTCAGCAAGTGATTGGTTCGATTTAATCGACTATGAACAAATGGCAACCGTTGCAAGAATTCACTCAATGAATCTTTCAGGATTAGTTGATACTTCCACCGCGCCTGTACTTGGAAATTTTCTTTCGGCGCAATATATAATGGTCGGCGCGCTTACCGGTATGACTGCCAAAGAAAGCGGCGCAAAAGTTGGAGCGGCAGGAACAAGAGCGGGAATTTCTAAACATAAAGTTACTGCAAATGTTACAGTTCGTTTCGTGGACGTGGAAACTTTAAAAATTGTTGGTACTGGAATGGGCACGGGCGAATCTTCCTCCACTTCCGCCGAAATTTCTTTTACGCCCTACAGAAATTTTGAAAATTGGATTGTCCCACGTCAAACAAATATAATTATCGGCGACAACAACAACGTAGATACAAACACAATTCAAAAAATTTCTACAGCTGACAACGCAGATTATTTTATTACAATCGGTACAACTGAAGTATCAGCCGTGCAAGTTCGCAACGCCTTAAGTAAAGCCGTGCGCGATGCGGTTTACGGGAAAAGCGGAATATTGACAACTTTAAACGGCGGCAAAAAATTAAAGATTAAAACCGGCTTTTAATATCGATTAATATATTTTGATTAAAAAAAGTTTGAAGGCGGCTTGTCGTGGAAATTTTAGCCCGTTTTGGCGATATTTAAATTAGTTAAGGAAAAAATTTTGTAATTGGCTATTTGCCAAATTTTTTTACGGCGTCGAAATTTTCCGATATGATATTTTTATATAAAAAAAGTTTGAAGGCGGCTTGTCGTGGATATTTCAGCCCGTTTTGGCGATATTTGAATTTGTCTTTAAAAAATTTTAAAATTGGCTATTTGCCGAAATTTTTAACGACGTCGAAATTTTCCGATATGATAAAAAAAACGGCTTTTAATATTGCTTAATATATTTTTATCAAAAAAATATTTGAAGGCGGCTTGTCGTGGATATTTTCGCCCGTTTTGGCGATGTTTGAATTTGTCTTTAAAAAATTTTGTAATTGGCTATTTGCCAAATTTTTTTTTACGGCGGCGAAACTTTCTGATAAAATTACAAAATAAGGAGGTGAATTTTCATTGAGGAAAATATTAACATTGGCGATTGTTGCAGGGATATTTTTTTTAACGGCGTCGAAAGTTTTGGCTTACGAAATTTTTTGGTACGACAGAAATTGCGGCTTTAACAAATTTGCAAAAATAGTTTTGTTCCCGCTAAGTAACGGCTGGGCAAGTCCTAATGATTATCTTTTGGGTAAGGAAGGTACAAAAAATTTTCGCCTAAATTCGTATCTTGATGACAGGCTGACTAAGAAACTCCAAAAAATAAATTTTATTAGGCTGGCAAATGAAATTCAAGAAAAGGGCGAAATTTTAAACAGTTTGTACGGCGAACTTTTGCAACCTTTTGAAAATGAACAAGCCCGCGCCGCCGCTGTTGAAGAAACTACTATGGCGGATATGTACATTGTACCGCGTTTCAGAGAAAATCGCGTTCAAGAAGATATTTCGCCGCGTCGTGAATGGGATATTGAGTTGAAAAGTTGGACGGAAGAAACCGGAGGTCCCGACGGTTACAAAAGATATAACGAAAAATCCCGCACAGTCCATCACGTGATACCGGAAACAAAAATTTATCTTCACATTATGCAAGCAGAATTTACCGGCTACAACAACCGCGCCGAAAAAATTTTGACTTCCCTGCAACAAGATCGCCGCTACAATATCAGCGAAGAAAGCCAATTCAAACGCCTGGTTGACGATTTTCAAAAAAGTTTCGTCGAGGCGCGGGAAGAAACAAATCCTACAAAAGGCGAAATTCGTATTGGTTTTACGCCGGTTGACGTTGAAGGAAAATTTGGCGAAGATGTTTTTTTTGGCAACGCCATGACTTCCGCCTTGCAAACTTCAGCTATCAAAAAAATTAAAAAAGCCCGTGTTACGGTAAATCCTCATTCCAATTTGACAAATTTTTATCTTAGAAGTACCGTTACGCGCTGTGAAATTGTTCCCGTTTGGCACGATCCCAGTTATTCTGTCAGCAATGATTTAATTCGTTCAGAAAAGAAAAAGTGGAAAGATAAAGAAGGCAAAGAAAAAGAAATGACGATAAATTATTACGATCAGAGCATTATTGATCATTATGCTTATTGGTCGTTTTATTGGAGAGTTGCCGCGCATTTTTGGCTTGTAGACCCTCAAAATTCTGTTATAATTTCTAACAGCTATTCTGAAAGTGACGATAAACCGGTTGATGCTTACCGGCACGCTGCCGAAGATTTTTGCAAAAAAGTCAATTCCAATTTGAAAAAGTGAGGAAAATTTATGCTGAACTATCGAAAAGATTTAGAAAAAATGCCGTCTTATGATGGAGTTGAAAAAAATTACCGAGTTAAAGTAAATGCCAATGAAAGTACTTTGAATTTGCCGCCGTTGGTTGAGGAGCGCGTAATAAATCGCTTGGCTAATATTTCTTTTAATCGTTACCCAAATGAAGAATATGCTTTACTGATTGAACAAATTGCAAAAAATTTTTCAGTTTCAAAGAGTCAAATTTTATTGGGCGGCGGCTCCAGTGAAATTATAGAAAAAGTTTTTCATTCATTCGGCGGCAAAGGTAAAAAAATTGTCTACCCGCAACCGAGTTTTTCAATGTACAAAATTTACGCAAGGGCGGCGGAGGCTCAAGCATTTCCTTTTGATTTAGATGAAAAATTTGATTTGGACGTTGACAAATTTATAAAAAAAGTTCATGAAGTCAACGCAGATTTAGCCGTTGTTTGCAACCCAAATAATCCTACAGGCAATGCTTTAACCGTCGCGCAGATTGAAGAAATTGCAAAAAATATTGACTGCGCGTTTTTACTTGATGAGGCTTACGTGGAATTTTACGGACATTCGGCTTTTAATCTTGTCAAAAAATATCCAAATTTGATTGTTGCAAGAACATTTTCAAAGGCGTACGGAATGGCGGCGGCGCGCGTAGGTTATATGATAGCGCAGGAAGACGTTACACGAATGATTAACAAAACTTTTATGCCGTATCATATGAATGTTTTAAGTTTGGCGGCGGCTGACATTGTTTACCAAATGCGCGATGAATTTATAACCAGGATTCAAAGTACAGTTGCTGAACGTCAAAGAATTTTTGAAAAGTTAAAAAATCTGCGCGAAATTGAAGTTTTTCCGTCACAGACAAATTTTATTTTAATAAGGTACAAAAAAGCGGCGGCACTTCAGGAATATCTTGATAATTTAGATATAGGCGTAAGATATTTTTCAGCGGGCGCGGCGGGTTTAAAAAATTGCTTAAGGATTTCAATGGGAATGCAAATTGAAAATGACGAAGTATTTTCGGCGATAAAAAATTTTGTGGAGGGAAAATAATGCGTATTGGAAAAATTTTTCGTGAAACAAGAGAAACTCAAATTGATTTAAAGATTGACTTGGACGGCAGCGGCAGAATTTCAGTTAATACCGGAATTGGCTTTTTCAATCATATGCTGAATTTGTTTGCGGCGCACGGGCAATTTGATTTAATTTTGGAATGCAAAGGCGATTTAGACGTTGACGGTCATCACAGCGTTGAAGATATTGGAATTGCACTTGGCGCGGCAATAAAAAACGCGCTCGCAGATAAGCGCGGTATAAATCGTTATGGAAGTTTTTTTGTACCAATGGACGAAAGTTTGGCGTTGGTAAGTTTGGATATAAGCAACAGACCGTTTTTAGTTTTTGACGCGGGAGAACTTGCGCCGACTGTCGGCAATTTTGATACTGAATTGACTGAAGAATTTTTGCGGGCGTTTGCATTCAATGCGGGGATAACTTTGCACGTGAAAATTTTGTACGGCAAAAATACTCATCATAAAATTGAGGCGATTTTTAAAGCATTGGGACACGCCCTGCGAATTGCCGTTGACTACGACGAAAAAAATACCGGTATCCCCTCAACGAAAGGAATTTTATAAAATGCCTTCGTATTCACGCACGGTAAAAGATGAACTTGCAAGAATTTTTGAAGACGATGAAGAATGCCTTCGCGCAGAATTAGCGGCAATGTTGAAAGTTGGCGCAACTTTTAATGAAGGGCGGCTGGATTTTTCGACAGTAAGCGCGGCAGTCGCAAGAAAATTAATTACGTTGCTGAAAAAATTTTATCCCAATGCCAAAAAAGAAGTTTCTATAGTTCGCAAAAAACCACCGGCTAGAAAAATAAAATATTTTGTAAGAGTTTTTTTGACGGGCGGGCTTGAAAAATTTTTTGAAGAAACAGTTTCTCCGGAAATTGTACCGGACGATTTTACAAAAGTTGCATATTTGCGCGGCGCGTTCATGGCGTGCGGCACTGTCAACAAGCCGGAGGCGCAATATTATTTAGATATTTCGACACTTTCAAAAAGCGCGGCAATTTTCATAAATAAAATTTTTACAGATTTAGAATTTAATGCAACATTTTGTTTGAGAAAAGAATTTTTCGTGAATTACATTTGCGAAGGCGACGCCATTGAGGAATTTTTGGGAATGCTCGGCGCGGAAGAAACTCTCGAACGTTTTTTAATTGCACGGAATTTAAAGGAAGTGCGGGCAAACGTCAACCGAATGGTAAATTGCGAAACTTCAAATTTAAACAAGGCGATTAATGCGGCACAACAGCAAATTTCAGATATTAAAATTTTAATTGAAAACAAGATTGAACTGAATGAAGATTTTAAACTTACAATGGAAACGCGCTTGCAATTTCCTGAATGTACCGTCGGCGAATTGTCCGAAAAACTTTTTATCACGCGGCAAGCTCTCAATTATCGCTTTAAAAAAATTCATAATTTGGCGCAGGAAATTTTAGGAGCTAAGGATTAGTGACTAGGAGTTTTTAAAAAATTTTTATAATTAACAAGTCGGCATTTCTTTCTTTAGAAGAAAGAAACGCCTGGCAAAGAAAGAATCGACGCCCGCCTGTGTTTTTCACGTCAAACAAAAAGTAGTTCAAAGCTCCAGCCGCGTTTTCTCACGTTACCGAAATTTAAAGTCCCAAGCAAAAACGGAGTGCGGCGGGCGTCCTGCGCGCCTTTTAATCTTCCATTTGTTAACAAATTCTAGGGAAAAAATACATTTACAAAAAAATTATATTAAAAAAATTTTAGCTGTATTTTTTGTCACGTAACAAGAAAAATCCAATTACGCCATCAATCGCCACGAGCAACATTATATTTACATTGAAAAAAACATTCGCTATAAAAGTCCCGACGATTATTACAATCGGCAGGATTAATTTTTTTGAGAATTGTTTTATCAGCAAGTCAATCGCCACGTTCAAAAGTAAAGCCGTTGCGCCGCACTGCATACCCTTTAAAGCTAGTTGAACTTTTTCATTTTGGGCGATTAAATCATAAAAACTTGCAACGGCTGTAATTATAATCAGCGGCGGTAAAATTGTGGCGAACATTCCGGTTAATGCGCCGCGCACGCCCGCCATTCTGTAGCCCAGCATTATTGCTGTATTAACCGCCATAATTCCAGGCGTCGATTGTGCTATTGCAACCATATTCAAAGTTTCTTCATCGCTTATCCAATGGTATTCGTCAACGTATTTTGCCTTCAGCAGTGGAATAATTATGTAGCCGCCGCCAACCGTAAACGCGCTGACAATGAATGTTGATTTAAAAAGTTTCCAGTAAAAATTTTTTTCTTGTACAGGTTCCATAAAAACACCTCGAAGGATTGATATTATGAAAATTTTAGTTTTAGATATTGGCGGCACTTTTATAAAATTTGCCGTAATGAATGAACGCGCAGAAATTTTTCAGCGCGGCAAAATTCCAACGCCTTTGAATTCTCGCGCAGATTTTTTTGACGCAATTTATAAAATTTTTAAGTCAAATTTTGCTGAAGGAATTGCAATTTCAATGCCGGGAATAATCGACGCGGAGCGCGGAATTTGTTTAAAAAGCAGTGCGCTCCCTTACAATGACGGCTGCAACATTGTTGACGAATTGGAAAAAATTTGCGGCGTCAAAGTTACGATTGAAAATGATGCAAACTGCGCGGCGTTGGCAGAGGCGAAAATTGGCAGTCTTGCAGATGTTTCAGATGGATTTGTTATGGTTTTTGGTACAATGATTGGCGGCGCGGTTATCAAAAATCACGAAGTCCACAAGGGCAAAAATTTTCTTGCCGGCGAAATTTCGTTTTTATCTGTGAACGGCGAAATGTTTCACAAAAATTGCAGTGTACCGGCGTTGCTTAAATCCTACGCGCAGATTAAAAATTTGTCAATCGAAGAAATTACCGGCGAAAAATTTTTTAAAGCAGTTACAGAAAAAGAAAAAGACGCGCTTGCTTGCCTTGACAAGTTCACGCGCCAAATTGCCGTGCAGATTTTTAATATTCAAATTTTGTTGGACGTTGAAAAAATTGCTGTAGGCGGCGGTATCAGCGAGCAGGAAATTTTTATAAATTTAATTCGTGAAAATCTGGAAAAGGTTTACAATTCCTGCGAAATAAAATTTCCGAAAATTGAAATTGTACCGTGCAAATTTCGCAACGACGCAAATTTAATCGGCGCGTTATTCAGATGGATTGCGCCTTGAAAATTATTTAGTTTGGACGTTGAAAAAATTGCTGTAGGCGGCGGTATTAGCGAGCAGGAAATTTTTATAAATTCCATTCGTGAAAATCTGGAAAAAGTTTACAATTCCTGCGAAATAAAATTTCCGAAAGTTGAAATTGTACCGTGCAAATTTCACAACGACGCAAATTTAATCGGCGCGTTATTCAGATGGCTTGCGCCTTGAAAATTTTCTCAAAATTTAAAATTAAAAACTTGTAATATTCCCGTGCGTTATGGTATTATACGGTTAAGGAGGTTGATTTTTGTGACGGTTAAATATGAAGTAAAAGTAACGGCTGTTGGTAAGGACGCGCGTCCATTTCTTGACAGCAACAAAAGTTTTATTTTGATGGACGAAAATTTGCGCCCGAATTTGGCAGATATGGTTGTACAGCACACGGTTGCAGAAGTTGCGGCGGATATTGCTGAAGGCGACAAATTGCTGGTGGGCAACACAGATTTTATCGTTGAAAAAGTTGGCGCGGCGGCAAATGCAAATCTTCGCAACGGTGGACACTGTACAGTAGTTGTTAATGGTACTGCTACAATGCCCGGACAAATTGCGGTTAAAGGTAATGTTATGCCTAGACTTCGCGCAGGCGATACTGTTAAATTTTATTCAGAATAAAATATTTTGACAAACTCTTGGGGCGGGGCGAAATTCCCCACCGGCGGTATAGTCCGCGAGCCTTTGGCACGATTCGGCGAAATTCCGATACCGACGGTTAAAGTCCGGAGGAAAAAGAGCAATTTTATTTCTGCCGCCTTTTATTTTGGCGGCTTTTTTTATATCAAGGAGTTTTTTTAAATGAAAAAATTTTTCGGCGTAATTTTTTCACTGTTATTTATGACAAATTCGGCGGCGGCTATGACTTTTTCGCAACCTGTTGAAATTGGCACAGTTGGTTTTCCGGTACAAGCTCCCTATCACGGATTCATTATTGACGGCGCAACAACAAATACCGGCACGCCTTATAATGAAACTGAATTTACTTACAAAGGAAAACCGCTCCAAACTTATACAAAGGGCGTTGCAACTTTCGGCACCGGCAATGACGCGCTTTTCTGCTATTACGATTTTACAAGCGGTGATTATGGTGACGCAATAAAATTCGGCGGAAAAAATAATTATATTTTATCCCGCAGTGGTACGGATAAAGATATTTTAAAAATTGAAAATGACGGCGGAATTACTTTGTACGTTGTGTATCACAATTACTGCGTTTCACATTTGAACATTATCGGCAGACAAAAAGACGGTAAATGGGTAAACTTCATTGACAGCAAAGAAATTAGCAAAAATTATTTTAGCGGCAAAGATGCTTACAAAGAAGATGGCGGCGTAATTTACGAAAAACCAATTTCCAGTGGCGATACAATTATAATTCCCTACTATCGCTGGCATTGGGAAGGCAGGTCTGAACATGAAGGCGAAATTCGCTTAAAATGGGACGACGCCGCGCAATGGTTCGGTATAGAAAAAATTATTTATTGAGGTGATAAATTGTTTACCGGAATAATTGAAGAAACGGGGCAACTTAAAAGTTTGAACGGCGGGCGAATTGAAATAAACTGCGCTAAAATTTTGAGCGATATAAAAATTGGAGACAGCATTTGCACAAATGGAATTTGTTTGACTGTAACTGATTTTACAGAAAAATATTTTGCGGCGGATGTCATGCCTGAAACATTTCGTAAAACTTCACTTGAAGAATTGAATATTGGCGGCGCGGTAAATCTTGAACGCGCAATGAAAGTTGGAGACAGATTCGGCGGACACATTGTAAGCGGGCACATTGACGGCACGGGCAAAATTACAAACATTCGCACAGACGGCAACGCAATTTTTATAAATATTTCTGCAGAAAATTTTTTGCTGAAACAAATTGCCGCCAAAGGCTCGGTTGCGTTGGACGGGATAAGCTTAACTGTTGTTGACGCCGGCGCAGAAAATTTTAGCGTGTCAATGATTCCACACACTCGCGCAGTTACAAATTTTAATTTTAAGCGCGTCGGCAGTATCGTTAATATTGAAACTGATATTTTGGCGAAATACATTGAAAGGCTTATGAATTTTAAAACTTCAAACGATTTAACAAGAGAGTTTTTAATTGAAAACGGATTTTGAGAAAGGAGAGCTTTAAAATGACAAACGAAGAAAAAATTATTTCAATGCTTACAAAAATTCAAGCTGGCATTGACACTTTAACTTCAAATGCAAATTCCCAAAATGAAAACGAAACGCCGGAAGAATACGCGGCACGCAAAAAAGCTTTATTGGAATTCATTGACAGACCTTTGACGCCGGAAGAAAAAAAAGAGGCTGAAGAATTTGCAGAATATATCGCAGAATTGGATGCAAGAAAGGCGGCAATGTAATGGAAAATAAAATCAAATATTCGCTTGATACCAATATTGTAAGTGAAATTTTGAGTGAAAATGAAATTGTTCAGAAAAATTTTCGTCAAGCCTTGCAAGAAGATTGTCCTATTTATATTTGTTCGATTGTCTATTATGAAATTGTGCGCGGATTAACGGCGGCAGGAAAATTTCGCCTTTTGAGAAATTTTTTAGAGTTTAACAAAAACTTACCACATTTGACGCTTGATAAAGAAAATTATAAAGCTATTGAAAAAGCCGTTGAAATTTACGTGCAACTTCACAAAGGCAAGCAGATTGAAGACAACGATATTTACATTGCGGCAACAGCGATTGTAAATGATTGTACTTTGGTAACGGCGAATGTTAAACATTTTGAACGCGTCGAAGGTTTAAAATTAATTAATTGGAGGGAGAATTAAAGCGATATGATAAATTTTAAAGATTTACACGAAAAATTATTTGCTATGCAAGATTCTGAATACAGAGTCTTTCAAGCGCAAATGTTGCCTAATCTTGAAGAGGAAAGACTTATAGGCATAAGAACTGCTGAACTTGTCAAATTCTCAAAAAAATTTTTTGACGCCAAAACTAAAATTGAATTTTTAAATAATTTGCCGCACAAATATTTTGAAGAAGATTTAATTCACGTTTGGATAATTTCTAAAATGAGAAGTTACGATAAATGCATTGACGCGGTAAAAAATTTTTTGCCTTATGTTGATAATTGGGCTGTTTGTGATTCATTGATACCAAAAATTTTTGCACAAAATACAGCTAAAGTTCTTGATGAAATAAAAATTTGGATTAACAGCAATTCAACTTACACTGTCAGATTTGGAATTTTAATGTTAATGAAATTTTATCTGGGAAAAAATTTTGACAAAAAGTATTTGCAGTTGGTAGCTGACATTCAAACGAAAGAATACTATATTGAAATGATGGCGGCGTGGTTTTTTACAGAGGCTTTAATCAAACACTATGACGAGACGATAGTTTTTTTACGGCCAAAATTACTTTTGCCCAAAATTCACACTAAAACTATAAAAAAAGCTGTAGAAAGTACGCGCCTTTCAGATGAGCAAAAAGATTATTTAAAAACTCTGCGCAGGAGGAATTTAGATGAGCGAATTTACCACGATTGAACAAGCTATTGAAGATATTAAAAGCGGTAAAATGATTGTCGTTATTGACGATGAAGACAGGGAAAACGAAGGCGATATAATTTGCGCGGCAGAAACTGTCACGCCGGAACAAATTAATTTTATGGCAACCTATGCAAAAGGATTAATCTGCACGCCGATTATTGGAGAACGTCTTGACGAATTGGAAATTGGGCAGATGGTTAAACGCAACACCGACAATCATGAAACGGCTTTTACAGTTTCGATTGACGGCTGGGACACGGAAACGGGAATTTCAGCTTACGAACGTTGCCGCACGATTAAACTTTTGCTTGATAAAAATTCTACGCCCGCAAGTTTTCGCCGTCCCGGTCATGTTTTTCCTTTGCGCAGTGTTGAAGGCGGCGTACTTCGTCGCGCAGGGCACACTGAAACTACCACAGATTTAGCGCGCCTTGCCGGACTTTATCCCGCCGGTTTATGCTGTGAAATTATGGACGATGACGGACATATGATGCGCACTGAAAAATTAAAACAGTTCGCAAAAACTCACGGCTTGAATATTATTACCGTGCGTGCCTTGATTGAATATCGCCACCGTACAGAAAAACTTGTAAAACTTATTGCCGATGCAGATTTTCCCAGCAAATTTGGACACTTCAGATTAAAAGCCTACGAAAGTTCACTTGACGGCAAATGTCATTTGGCGATTGTCAAGGGCGAAGTTGCAGGCAAGGAAAATGTTTTGGTACGCGTTCATTCAGAATGCTTGACAGGCGACGCGCTCGGCTCGTTGCGTTGTGATTGTGGAGATCAACTTCAAACGGCACTGAAAAAAATTGAAAGTGAAGGCGCGGGCGTTGTACTTTACATGCGGCAGGAAGGGCGCGGTATTGGCTTAGCAAATAAAATTCGTGCGTACGTTTTGCAGGACGACGGCAAAGATACTGTGGAGGCGAATGTACTTTTGGGCTTTAAGCCGGATTTACGGGATTATGGAATTGGCGCGCAGATTTTGTCAGATTTAGGATTAACTTCAATTCGCCTCATGACAAATAATCCCGCCAAACGCGCCGGGCTTGAAGGTTACGGCTTGAAAATTACTGAAAGAGTTCCAATAGTTATGCAACCTACCAAATTTGACTCAAAATATTTAACCGTCAAAAAAGTTAAAATGGGACATGTTTTTGAGGCAGATGAAAATTAAAACAAATTGTCTACAAAAAATATGTTAAGCTCGTCGAAAAATTCGGCGGGCTTTTTTTATTTATTAAATTTTGATTAAAAATGATTTTTTCAGATAGTTTTCAGGGGGGGGGCAATATAATGTAGAAAATTTTTATATTTTTGGGGAAGGGGGCAAAATTGCTATGACGCAACAGGAAGTAATAGAAAAATTTATTGCGTCATTAGACTCAACAAAATTAGACAGTACCTCAACTAAAGAAAAATATATTTGGCAAGAATTGCATGATTTTTGGATTAAAGAAAGTTTGAAACTTATTGAAAAATCTTACGGTTGCAAATTTAATGATTCGGATACTAAGTAAATATTTGACTATCAAAAAAATTAAAGGAGATGATAATTATGGCAATGAGTCAACAGGAAGTAATAAAAAGATTTATGGCGTCATTGGACACCACGACAAAAAGCGGGACGGCGGCACTTGATGAGGCGATAAATTACGCAACGAACGGCAAATTTAAAACAGCACAATCACTGATTAACCAAATACTTGCAGACCGCGAAAATGCAAAAAGCGGCGATGATTTTCTCAAGCGTTACTGCGGAATAATTTTAGGGAATGCAGACACCGGCGCAATTACCGGCTCTGACGCGGGCGGCTCCACCACCAAAACTTCAACTTCTGTTGTACCGAACGGCACATTTGATACAAGTTTCAGCGGAAATAGCTTTACAAAGCGCGGTGTTACTTTTCAACTCAACGGCAAGAATTTTAACAGTCTTACTGATGAACAAAAACATATTTGGCAAGGGCTTTATTCATTTTGGGCTGAAGAAGACTTAAAACTTATCGAAGAATCATACGGCTACAGCTTTAATGATTCTGATGTTAAGCCAACAACTATTCTTATCATCTTTATTGAGGACTCTTCAAAAGCTACGGCAACAACTTTTTCTCCGTTTGAATATGGCGGGAAAAATTACATATCTATGAATATTAATATGTACTATTTCAAAAATATTGATCAAGACGATCCAGACGGAAAATTACCTAATGCTTTTAATTATTATCTTGACAGGTTAATCGCGCACGAACTTACACACGCTGTAATGTCCGTTAAAACAAGTGCTTATACCACTCTTAACGACATTATTATAGAAGGTATGGCAGAACTTACAACGGGAACAGACGATACATCATATTATGAAATACAATCAGCGGTTCAAAGTAAAGACACGCTTGCAAAATATTTGGATGATAAAAATGATAAATTGTTTAATGAAGATTATGTTGGCGGATATATTTTACTGCGCTATCTTGCGCGGCAGTTCGGCGATTTAAGTATTGCAAACACTACCTCAAATACAGTTGTCAGCGGCTTTTACGGCAACGACAAAGTAACAAACTCTGCATCCAATGTAACAATTAGCGGTGGCGCGGGCAAAGATACCATTGAAAATAAAGGTGCTGGTAATGTCCTTATTAAAGGTGAAAATGACGCTGACAGTATTAAAAGTTACGGCAACAACATTACCATTGACGGCGGCACGGGAAATGACTACATATATCTTTATATTGACAGTTCAAATGTTTCAGTCGATGCCGGCAACGGTAATGATGAAATTTATAGCGGCGGGCAAAATATTTTTATAGACGGCGGCGCAGATAACGATTATATCCATCTTTACCTTGCAAGTGATGATGTTTCAGTAAAAGCCGGTAAAGGAAATGATACTATACGTAGCTACAGTACACTTGGAAATATTTTTCAGTATGCGAATGGCGACGGCAACGACACTATCAATGGTATTTCTGCTAACGATACAATAAAAATTACCGGCGCACAATATGAAAAAGTTACAACTGCCTCAAGCAATGACGCTACATTAAAAATCGGTTCCGGCTCAATCGTGGTTAAAGGCGGTAAAAATGTTGCATTCAAAATTGACGGCACTGTTAAACCTGTATCAAAAGTTATCAATGGAACAAGTAAAAGCGAAACTCTTTTCAATGTGAATGACGGCTATACAATCAATGGTGGTGGCGGTAACGATACAATTTACAGTGGCGGTAAAAATATCATCATAAATACAGGTACAGGAAATAATATTGTGGAATTATTTAAAGATCCTGTCAGCGAAAATGTAACCGTAACAGGTGGCAGTGGTAATGACACGATAAACAGCGCAGGAAAAAATGTAAACGTCAATGCAGGTGAAGGAAATAATTATATTTTGCTTTACAATCAAGCGCAAAATAATTCTATTAAAACAGGTTCAGGTAAAGATAATTTTGAGATTTATGGAAGTAATAATACCCTCACGGCTGGCAAAGGCAACGATTCTATTTCCATGTCGAGCCCTGCCAAAAATAATATTATCGTCTACAATTCCGGCGACGGCAACGACACTATCACCGGAATTGCGGCAAACGATTCAATAAAAATTACCGGTGCAGAATATGAAAAAGTTACAACTGCCTCAAGTAATGACGCTACATTAAAAATCGGTAGTGGCTCAATCGTGGTTAAAGGCGGTAAAAATGTTTCTTTCAAAATTGACGGCAAAGAAAAAAGTTCAAATATTATCAGCTTGAGTTCAGGAAATGATACTTATTCCAACAGCAACAGCGGCAAAATTATTTACGCGCTTGCTGGTAACGACAAAGTAACAAACTCTGCGTCCAATGTAACAATCGACGGCGGCGACGGCGCAGATACTATCAACAATTCTTTCAGCCTTTGGACTACAGTAAACAGTTCCATTTCCGGCGGCGCGGGCAAAGATTCCATTGTAAATCAATCCGGTTGGTATATGACACTTTCCGGAGGCAACGGCAATGATACTATTTACAACAGAGCAGGCAGCGATTATGTCTATATTGACGGCGGCGAAAATAACGACTCCATTTCAAATGGCGGCAGCAACAATACAATTTTTGCAGGAGCCGGAAACGATACAATTTATAATTACAATGCCAATGGAAACAATACACGTATAACAATTTCAGGCGG
This sequence comes from uncultured Selenomonadales bacterium, assembly GCA_937915725.1. Classification (GTDB taxonomy): domain Bacteria; phylum Bacillota; class Negativicutes; order Selenomonadales; family Selenomonadaceae; genus Quinella. The sequence continues at coordinate 1,540 of CALGGV010000285.1, read as the reverse complement.
CGCAGGTAACGATGTAATTAACAGCGGCGGATATAATATTTCAATCGACGGCGGCGCAGGTAATGACAAAATAAGCCTTCTCGGTAGTTCCTATTCTCCTAAAACAACCACTGTAAAAGGTGGCGCGGGCAATGATACGATTTACAATCATAGTGTTGGAACAATTTTTCAGTACGCAAACGGCGACGGCAAGGACACAATTTACGGATTCAGCGAAAATGACACGCTCCAAATTACAAGCGGAACTATCAGCAAAGCTACTCTTTCCGGCAATGACGCTGTATTAACTATTGGCAAAGGTACTATAACTTTAAAAGAAGTCAAAGGTAAAACAGTAAAAATTAAAAATGCAAGCGGAACTGTTAGTGAAACAATTTTTGGCGGCAGTCCAAATGTTACTTTACCTAGCGGCTGGAAATATGGCACTTCTTCCAAAAATAGTACTGATACAAAAATTTTAACTGCAACTGTCACTTCTGCCGCCAATGTTGATTTAACCCAAAATTTCGGTACAAATGTTTTAAAAGTTGACGGCTCCAAAGTTACAAAATCTTTGACAATAACCGGCAATTCTTTAAACAATACGATTACCGGCGGTAAAGTTGCTGATACAATTCACGGCGGCGCGGGCAATGATATTTTAACGGGTGGAAATGGTAATGATATAATTTACGGCGATACAGGAAATGATAAACTTTCCGGCGGCTCCGGCGCAGATATACTGTATGGCGGAATAGATAACGATTCTTTGAATGGAGGCGCGGGCAATGATTTTCTAATTGGTGGCGAAGGTACAAATACCCTTACCGGTGGCAAAGGTAATGATATTTTTGATATTTCTGCAGGCAAAAATTATATTAATGACTATAAAGCCGGTGAAGATACGCTCTATCTTTCAAGTGGTTATGTTGCGTCTTCATCTGTCAAAAGTTCCAATCTTATTTTAAATTTCAGCACGGGCAGTAACGCTACAATTAAAGGCGGCAAGGGCAAAAAAATTACAATCATGGATTCTACAGGCCAAAGTACAACTAAAATTTATTCAAATACTAACGCTAGCACTTTAGATCTTTTTGAAGACAATAATTTTATTTCGGACGATACAAATTTAGATTCAATCACTGAACAAAAATTTTCTGTTACAAATATTGAGTCAATTAATTTTACTGCACTGGAACAGAATAACAAAACTTTCTTGACTTTCGCCAAAAAATAAAATCTGCGCGACAAATAAAAAAAAATTGCCCGCCGAAATGACGGGCTTTTTTGTTTGCAAAAATAAATTTAAATCTTGTCTACAGCTAAATTTCTGTCAGCCAAAAGATTCATAGTTTCAATAAATTTTTTGCCGGATTCTAAATCAAGAGAAAGTTCAAAATTTTGTTCGTTAATTCCGGTTTCGCCGAGTAAAACGCCGAGCGGATTTATAATTTCTGAACGCCCTAAACTGTTTACAAAAATAACAAAAATCTGATTTTCAATGGCAAATCTGCGCGACAAATAAAAAAAAATTGCCCGCCGAAATGACGGGCTTTTTTGT